>NZ_AAWS01000033.1 GCF_000169175.1 Microscilla marina ATCC 23134 | reverse complement strand
AGCGACGCATAGGCATCCAACCTGTAGAAGGCAAGGGTGAACCGGGGTTACGATGGAACTGGGATGCTCCTTTGCTGATTAGCCCTCACGTCAATACTACTTTGTATTTTGCCGCCAATAGGCTATTTAAAAGTACCGACCGAGGCAATTCGTGGAAAACCATTAGCCCTGACCTGACCCGCCAGCTTGACCGCAATAAAATGAAAATGATGGGCAGGGTATGGAGTGTAGATGCGATCCGAAAAAATGCCTCTACTACCATTTATGGCAATATTGTAGCATTGCACGAATCGCCCAAAAAAGCGGGGTTGCTATATGTAGGTACCGATGACGGCTTGGTGCAGGTATCGGAAGATGATGGTGCCAACTGGCAAAAAACAGAAAAATTTACCGGAGTCCCAGCGCTTACTTACGTAAATCATTTGCTTGCTTCGCAACACGACGAAAATGTGGTATATGCGGTATTTAACAATCACAAAAGAGGAGACTTTAAGCCTTATGTGCTCAAAAGTACCAATAAAGGAAAAAGCTGGCAATCGATAGCGGCCAACTTGCCCGCTCGTGGGTCGGTGTATAGCATTGCCGAAGACCACGTTAACTCAAAGCTATTGTTTGTGGGTACTGAGTTTGGGGTATTCTTTACGATAGATGGTGGCAATAAGTGGACTCAACTAAAAGGTGGGTTGCCTACAGTGGCTATCCGCGATATGGAAATTCAAAAAAGAGAAAACGACCTGGTATTGGCTTCATTTGGGCGTGGTTTTTTTATTCTGGACGATTATTCTCCTTTGCGTACGCTCAACAATGATTTGCTTGCCAAAGATGCCCATATTTTCCCCATCAAAGACGCTTTGTGGTACAATGTAGCTACTCCTTTGGGTATTCGTAAAACCGGGTTTCAAGGACATAGCTTTTATGCTGCTCCTAACCCTGAGTTTGGCGCAACGTTTACTTATTATGTGAAAAAATCAATCAAAACCCTGCGCCAAAAACGTAAAGCTGAGGAAGCCAAAGCCCGCAAAAACAAACAAGACATCAAGTACCCTTCGTTTGATCAAATGCGCGCCGAAGATGATGAGCTACGCCCTTATTTTGTCTTTACCATTACCGATGCTTCAGGGGTGGTCATTAGACGAATCAAAACTTCGGCAAATAAAGGGTTAAAACGCATCACTTGGGATTTACGCTACCCAGCTGTAAACCCTACCCGCCTGACTCCTTACCCTACCCTCGACTACTACCAATCGCCTCCACAAGGCCATTTGGTTACTCCGGGTACTTATAAGGTAGCCTTGGGCAAGGTAGTAGATGGTAAATATACGGAAATGGTACCCGCGACTAGTTTTAAAGTAGTTCCTTTAAACAATACTACTATTCCGGTACAAAACCGGGCTGAGGTGACGGCTTTTCATAATAAACTGAGCAAAATGAACCGGGCTGTGATGAGTGCCAACAGGTTGCAACGTGAAATGCAACGCAAAATAAGGCATATGCGTGTAGCAGTGCTCAACGCTCCTAAAGCATCTATGAGTCTACTGGCAGACATTCGCAAGGCAGATAAGCAACTGCGTGCCTGGAACCGTGCCATGAATGGTGATGCTAGTTTGAGCCGACGCTTTTTCGAAACACCTGCTTCAGTGTCGTCGCGCATTGGGTTAATTAGCTACCAATTGTCGCAAAGTACCGCCCCTCCTGCCAAACTACACCAACAAAGCCTTAAGGTAGCCGAGGAGTCTTTTGCCACATTGATGAAAACGTTGAGTGGGGTACTGAATGACTTGAAAAAAATAGAACGTGCGTTGGAAGCAGCCGGGGCTCCTTATACTCCAGGGCGTGCCCTTCAATGGAACAAGGATTAAGTTAAATATTGGATAGATTTGAATAATTACGGCCCGGTTGATAAACTCAAACCGGGCTTTTTTTGGAATAAAGCCAACAAATACAGGAGAAGCATCCACTGCTTTTCCCTGCTTCAAAACAACTTCGTAATATTGGCCTCAGTGAAATTACTAAGAAATGTTTGGCTTGAAACGAAGGGTAGATATAAGAAAGTAGGTATAAATACTAATACAAACTGTTAAATGTAACATTTTTCATAACAACTTGTTATAATTTCATAAATAATAAGGTTTTTTAATCTTAAATTATTAACTTTATGGTGCTTGCACGTTTTAACTTCGTGTTTTAACATTCAAACTTAAATCTGATAAGGGTACATTTAAGAAGTAGCCAAAAGGCAAAACTTGCCTGTAATTTGGTTCACCTTTGGGTTTAAAAAAGTGTCTTTTGCTCCTTGTTTTGATGATTTTGAGGGCATAGCTTATAAGCTATGGTTGAAGAGATTATATAATTACAGGCAAAAAAAGTCACCGTTTTGCTTCCAAAAGTGAAAGTTTAAATGCATTCTAAAGACTTGTTTAAGTTTTATAATACAAAATTGACAATTATTTGACACCAGGCATTTCAACCCATTGATGTAGTGAATTAATAGCAACTATCCTTGACTGTGTTCTATAGAGTAGAGCAAGACATTTTATCAAAACTCCTTGTTTTATTGTAAATTTATTTAAAATCATTTACACCTATAGCTAACAGTATCTAGCTTTGTACACCTTTTCTTCTAATAGTATGTTTAAAATTGGTCGTTGGTAGCGACTTGGTTCATTAATTAGGTCTCCAATAAATCGAGACTATGAGCTTTTACGTAATTTTTCTGATTATATACTGTCAAACTGAACCTACTGTTAAATCCCGACTCATCGCAACTTTGTTGTGGCGAGTTTAATACAATCGCTGAAGCAAAACCAACCATAGCAGGGATGTAGGTGTGGTTTACTTCGCATACAAATTCAGGCGAGAACTCCAAACTTAATTTGGAGGATTCTTGGAGGTTCAGTTAAGTTATATTTAATGTATCTGCGTATCTGAACCAGAAATTTATCGTAAAATCTCCTTTTAAATAACCACTTTAAATCATACGCTAAAGCAACAACTAAGGGGCGTTTTATATGCTCTTAAAAGACTGTTGCCTTTTAGACAAATACTGCTTTCTTTACACTTCTGAAAGCCTCAAAGCTTCATAAACTACCTCATACGCTATCTGGTGAAAATCTAAACAGTGCTCTTATTCCTAATCACATTCGTATAACATTAAAATAACAAAACTGTGATAATCGAAGCAAATTACATTTCCAAGATTGAGAAGCTACTAAACAGTGACGATGAGGTCAATCACGTGATAGCTTTTCAGATTATGAGCGAAATGGGTGCCCCTATTGACCTGTACCCGATAATGACCAACCAAACTTCTAAAATGCAATTGTGTATGCAATATGGTTTTAGAAACGTGATAGCTAAAAGAAGGGTGTATATGCCCGATGAGTTTGTGCTGACTACTATATGCATTGAACTGTCTTTGCCTTATGGCACACCATTGCGCTACCAAGATCTTTGGCGTTTGGAAAAACTGCAAATACCAGAATATCCCTTAAGAAACCATTTTACTTTTGGACTGGAGGATGATGCCACCTGTTTAGACGGTTTACAGTTTGCGACACAGCTCAAAGAGTTGAGCATTGTAAACCACGAAATGGACAAAAGTGAACTTACAGTATTGCAACACTTGACAAATCTGGAAATATTAAAACTGAAAGGGATTAGTCTTGAGGTTTTTCGGATGAAAAATATCCAAAACTGGAAACCAATAGGGCACTTGCTCCAGCTCAAAGAGTTGCATTTGGTAGATTGCCAACTGGAGGATTTAGCATTTTTGCCCAAAAGTATGTCACAACTAGAGCATTTGAATCTACAGCACAATCATATTACAAACTTGATAGGTTTGATTGATAACCCAGCCATTCAATATTGCCAATTAGACGTAAGGAACAATCCTTTAAACGCCAATGATCTGCCCTGGCAATTAGAATGCCTCAAGATGCGTAAGGTAGAGGTATTGTATTGAGCAATAAGCCTATTTAAAATAATGCTACGTTGTATTGTAAAACCCCTTAGGAACATGTTCAAAATAAGTGTCGAGATTGAGGGTATAAACTCAAGGCTGACTGAGGCACTTTTAGCCTTTGGCAGAGCTCAGCGCAGCAAAGCTGCAGCTATCGGTTTGCGGGCAAGGCAACATCCGGGGGATGTTGAGCCAGACCGTGGGACGGTACTACGGACAATAAAAGCTCATAGTCCCGGCGGAACTGCCGGGGTAACGAAAGTCAGGAAAGAGGATATGTTCTAAACCGGACAGTTATTGTTGAGGGCTATGCCCGAAATCCCGTTTACGGGGCGATCACGTTCCTTAACTGCATTGGTCAGCTAAGGGGTTCTATTTGCCTCACATTGAACTTAAAATATTTTATAAATCAACGTGATATAAAAAGTGCAGTTACCCAAAGAACAGGGTGTACATAGAACCGAGTGGAGACTATGCCGACATCCTGCTTGCGGGGCACCGATATTCATTGGTATCTAAGGACTTGCGACTTGTCGCTTAAAGCTTGCCCTTATCGAGGCTCTTAACTTCCTAACTCACGCATCAACTTTTTAAACTTATCTTTGTCCTGCAAAGGAGCAAACAGCTTTTCTGTAGTAATCTTTTCTTTTTCTTTAAATCCTTGTTTTACTGCCCGTTCCAAACTGTCTATCGCTTTGTCGGGTTGGTTTTTTGCCATAAAGTAGGCTGCCCTGCTAAATTGTAACATCGCCAGCGTTTGGTCAAGCTCAGTGGCTTTTTTGAGGTCAGCCTCTGCTTTGCCCAATTGATTCGCTTTGACATAAGCATAGGCACGTGAACTGTATAAAATGGCTGAATTGCCTACTTTATCAAGACAAGCGTTGTAGTCTTCAACTGCTTTTGTTGGTTGACCTAGTTTAAGGTAAAGCGCTGCTCGGCTAAAATGATAGTTAGGGTCTGTACCCAGTTCAATTGCCTTAGTCATTGAACCAACCGCTTCTTTGTACTTTTTCTGTTTGATCAATATCAGCCCCTCATTATTTCTATAAGAGTCACTCTTAGGTTTGAGCTTTATCAGTTCTTGGGCATACTCCAAGGCTTTGTTATGGTCTTCAAGTTTAACATAACACAATGTCAGTCTTTCTAATATATTGACTTCCTGTGCAGGTTTTTCTACATATTCGTCGGCTTTTTTCAAGTAAGGAATGGCCTCTTTATATTTCTTTAGCTGTATATACAACTGAGCTATATCATTTGAAATCACTATGACCATTTTCTTTTGCTGGAGTTCCTCTCTAATGGCCAATGCGTTTTTGAGTTGCTCGATGGCTTTCAGGTAGTTTTTAAGCTCATTATAAGAACTTGCCATGTTATAGGCTACCTGGGCCATGGCCTCCTTATCGCCCTGCTTTTTGAGTATTTTGTAAGACTTTTGATAATAATCAATTGCTTCAGCTCTCCTTTGGAGTTTTTCGGAACACATGCCTAAATTAAACAAGCTTTGCGCCTTCAAACGTTCATCAGCTTCGCCCTTGTACAAAGGCAATAGTTTGCTTTGATAAAAGTATACCTTTTCAAAGTTTTCGGCTTTGTAATACACCATTGATAGCTCTTTGAAAAACTCGCGCTTATTTTCTTCGGTCAGTTTGAACTTGCTGCTCTCTTGCCTAAGCTTATACATTTTTTCCATGATTCCCCCAATACGACGGTAGTCTTTCATGGCACGGTATAAATCGCTCAAATGCCCTAAAACTGCCAACATACGGGCGGTATCTTTTTTAGCCTCTTTCATTTTCAACGATCGACTAAATGACTTCAGGCTTTCGCTATAATTCTTTTGGGCAAGGTATACCTCTCCTATATTTACTAAAATAGAAGAAATGTCCTCTGTTTTATTGTGTTTTTTCCGCAGTTCCAAGCCTTTGTTATAATATTCAAGGCTTTTGTCATACTCTCCAATGGTTTTATAAAGAATGCCCACATTCACATATTCATCCATCAAAAGTTCACTTGCGGCCTTTTTATCTGGCAATGATTCCAGGTGTTTGATGACACGCAAGTTGTACTCAATTGCCTTAGAAAACTTTTTTTGATAATAATAAGCACCTGACAACCGCTTGTATAAACTTGCCCTTGCTTGAGCATGGGTGGGGGTGTCGGGGCGTAAGCTCAGTGCCTGCTTAAGGTAATAAGCTGATGAGTCGTACTTCTCGGCAAGTTTGTAGCTATACCCTAAGCGTTCGGCTATGGTTACACGTTGAGGAACCATTTCTAGCTTGGTAAACAATTGATAGGAATAGTATAATGCATTGATGGTGTTTTTCAGGTCTTTTTGTTTAAAGTATACCTCTGACATATTTACCATAATATTGGCAACTGATTTGGTGTCTTGCTTTTTCTGATACCATTTTTTGACTTTTGTGTAATTTTCCAGTGCCAGATCTAGCTTTTCTTGTTGGTTATAAAGAATGCCCAAGTGTAACTGTATTTCGACCAGTTCTTCAGGCTCATTGAGTTTTTGGAAGCGTTTTTCCGCCTGTTTGACATAGCCAGTTGCTTTAACCATTTCCTTGTTATAAAAATAGGCACCACCCAATTTCTTAAGTAATGTGGCAGCTTTTTTGGCAAGCTTAAGTTCTTCAAACAATTGAAAAGACTGGTCAAACTTGACAATACTCTCCTTATATTTTTTTTGGATAGCCAGCAATGCGCCTTGTTGATGGTAGCTCTCGGCAATACCGGCCTTATAATTCAGACTCTTAGCCAGTTTTTCGGCTTTTTTGGCGTAACTCTTCGCCTTATCGAGCACCTCTTTACTTTTATAGGCTTGTGCCAACTGATTGAGCACATCTACCCGTGGCTTGTTTTTGAGCGTAGCCAGTTTTTTTTCAAGCAAGGGGATGCTGTCATTTTGCGCTTGTGTGGGGTTAAAAAAACACCCCATACACACTATTAAGCATACAAATAGTTTTTTCATTGTAATTTTTGTTAGTTCGTGTTCATTATATTTAGTCCAGAGTTAGTAGTCTGTAGACCATAGTGGCTTTGCGTAAGTTAATTACGAATTACGAATTGGGCGAAGCCATTCGTCTATTATTCCGGAGTTAGTAGTCTGTAGACCGTAGTCGCTTCGCGTAAGTTAATTACGAGTTTGAGAATTACGAATTACGAATTGGGCGAAGCCATTCGTCTATTATTCCGGAGTTAGTAGTCTGTAGACCATATTGGCTTTGCGTAAGTTAATTACGAATTACGAATGTAGGGCTGTTCAGAGAAATATTATCTATTCTCTTTTCAGTCTTTTTTTTGCTTTTTTTAGAAACCATTGACTCAGGTCTGGACTTTCCATCATTTCTACTATAATCAAAAGATAGATGTCTTCCAAAAAGAGTTTTTTGGCTCTTTTATATGTTTTGATGGCATTTTTTTGTTTAAAAATCAGGATCATCATTGCTGCAATAAGCTTTACATAAATCATTACTTTTATAGCATTCAGATCATTACAAACAAAGTGTGTAAGGTTCATTTCTTGTTTTAAAAACCTGAAAATCACTTCTATATCCCATCTCATCAAGTAAACCTGAGCCACCACTTCTGCGGGTAAATCCCAAAGATTGCTCAGGATAAAAAGGTGCTTCCCCGTTTCCTTAACTCTAAACTCTATCAACCTAAACTCATGCTCCATTGAATTGGTAGGTTGTCCACGCTCAAATAACCGTACAACACTGTCTTGTATAAAGTCTAAATCAGGGTGGTGGCGATCTAGGAGCTGATGAGGACGATTCACCTGATAACGGGGCTTTTTACCTATATTGGTCACAAACTGTATAGATGCTTCATCAAAATCTTTAAACTTACGACGCCCTTTCAAACCATTATCAAAAACTATAATATCTTGGGAACTGTGTTTTCCCAGATTAATTTGTTCTTGCAAGGCGGTTTCTTCACTTAAATGAGCCTGATCTTGATGGAAACTCACACGGAGACCAAAACCATCAGTGTGCTCAGTAGTCAGTTTTACTTGAAATTTATTTTTAGATGTATTACCTACTTTCATTCCTTGTAATAAATGACCAAATACCTTAATCAAAGTAGAGTCGTAACGTTTGATATGGTAATCAAGAAGCTTTTTCTCTCCATATAAAGCATGAGCTTCTGCAAAAAAATGTTCATATACCTGCTCGATAAAAGGAAGCTTGATATGCCGCAAACGTTCCCGAATACCAGTCCAACCAGCCATTTGTTCGACCATCTCAGATGAAAAACTTTGAAATATAGGATTGCTCATCTCAGATGATATTTCCCGAAGGCTAAGACACTCATTGTTTAACACGCTGTATAGCAGTAGCTTAATAAATAGTTTGCCTGGTAATTTGCTTACCCACTTATCTACATCAGTAGACTGACTTAAGTTATCAAGCAAATCATCAGGTAGAAGGGAAAATAAATCCGAAACGCTAACTTTACCCATAAATTTAGATATAAGGAGAATGAAGATGAACCAATCAATATATGTTAAAAAATTTCTCTGAACACTCCTAATTCGTAATTAAAAATGCTTCGCGCCCATTAGGAATTGCGAACCGACCGGAGGGAGCTCTGCCTTGGCTAATTACGAATTGGGCGAAGCCATTCGTCTATTATTCCGGAGTTAGTAGTCTGTAGACCATAGTGGCTTCGCGTAAGTTAATTATGAGTTTGAGAATTACGAATTACGAATGAGGGCGAAGCCATTCGTCTATTATTCCGGAGTTAGTAGTCTGTAGACCATATTGGCTTTGCGTAAGTTAATTACGAATTTGAGAATTACGAATTACGAATTACGAATTGGGCGAAGCCATTCGTCTATTATTCCGGAGTTAGTAGTCTGTAGACCATATTGGCTTCGCTTTAATTCGTAATTGAACCATTGGTAATTCGTAATTTCCTCATTCGTAATTGACTAATTCGTAATTAGCTAAAGCAGAGGTACTGAGGTATTCGGTCACTCCAGCTTTTTCAAAGTTTTTGCTGGCATAAATAGTAGTTTGAGCGGGTAAATAAGCAAAGGGAGTCAACACTAAAGTCAATAGTAATAGTTGTACTTTCATTGGTTGTTTATAACATTTGGTTTTCACCCATTCATACGCAAAAACCTCTTACAAGGCTAAGTTTTAGGCTGATAGGTTGTGTTATTATTGGATAGCCAGTCAAGCCTCTTTTCAACCTTTGATTGTTACTCGCCTGAGAGCGAAAAGTGTTTTACAGAATAGGTCGCGGTAACTATTCACCTTCTACCCAATAATAATACTTAAACAGTTGTTTGCGCCCATCGGGGTGCAAACAAAGAATATCGCTATCGCAGGTAGCAGTATAAGACAACCAATACGTAGCTTTTTGCCCAGGGAACTTCACCTGAAAGCGAAATTTTTTACCATCTCTTGCCACAGTTTGTAACTGTATCTTACGATGAGGGTTTTTGCTGGTATAATACTTATAAACGGTAGAATTCCCGGTAACTTCTAAAAACTCAACTACCCCCTTATGTTCAAAGTCTTTGCTGATATAAGTAGTGGGCAGTAAATCAAAAAACTGTTTTTTGCCGTTGGGATGGGAAAGCCAAAGTCCCTGTCGAGTTTCTTTGATGCGATAAACAGCATTGCTTCCTGGAAATTGTACGGTGTCTAAACCCACAGGAGGAGAAACCTTCGTCTTGAGATCAATATACTTTTTATTAGTACTGCTCCAATAACTCACATGGGTTAATGCAACGTGTATATATTCAATAACACCAGATTTCTCAAAGTTTTTGCTGACATAAATGGTAGTTTGAGCGTGTAATTGAGTACAAGCAGTTAAAGCTAAAATTAATAAAGGTAGTTTTACTTTCATTTTATTTTCTCCTTTTTGTTTTTTCACTACTCTACTACTTTTCGCTCTGATTTATGCCTCCACTACTGAGTGTATGGGTTCTTGGATGCCGGTGTATATCAGTGCTCAAAAAAGAACTTACCTGAGGTTTTGTCTGGTTGATGAAGGCACAAAACTCTTAAGGGTAAACTCAGGGTTATAAACCGAATTTGATTCGGAGAAGCAAGCAAGGCTAGGATCGTATTTTGATCAGCTGGAGAGGGTGTGAAGGAGTATAAGAACGAAGCAAAAAAAGCTGAGTAGCGTATTTTTTTACAAATAGATGTATTATACAACAATCAAGTTAAGTGTTAAACCCAAAAGAGACAATATTGGTTCCACCAAATTGTCTCTTTTTTTATTTTTTTGCTCTTTACCCACTTGGGATAAAAATATTTTATGGAATAGGCAATATTTTTTTGTCTTTAAATGTAGACAAGATTACCATAGACTGCATGTTGCTGATTTCTTCAATTTCACTGATTTCTTCAAGCATTAGCTTTTGATATGACGAAATATCGGCAGCAATTACCTTAAGTAAAAAGTCGCAAGAACCAGTAATATGATGACATTCGATCACATTATCAATCTTTAGAATTTTATCCACAAAAGCATCGATGCAAGTCTTTTTGTGGCTTGAAATAAACACTTGTACAAATGTAGTTACACCTAGTCCTACTTTATGTGTATCTAGCATCGCATGGTAGCTTTTGATCAAGCCCATGTTTTCTAGTTTTTTTACACGTTCCAAAGTTGGCGCAGGCGACAGCCCAATGTCCTTTGATAGTTGCGCATTGGTAATTTTGGCATTTTCCTGTAAAATTCTAAGAATTTTTCTATCCGTATTATCAATCTTTATAGCTTTTGCCATAATTAATATCTATTAGAATTTTGTTGAATTTTTTTTCAAAAAAACAAAATATAATTTTAATATCAACAATTTATATTGAAAATATTTTAAACTATTTGTGCTTTACAAAGCATGAATTGTACTTTGTATTGTTGCATTTAGTTTTTTCTTATTTTTCAACTTTAAACCATGCATACTGCCAAATAATTATTGGTTTGCAGATAAAGAAGAAAAGGTCAGGAAAAACTGTTAACTGACTGAATTTAAGATGGTTTAAGAGGTGTGTATAATTTGGGGTTGCAAAGGTAGGCATAAATCATCGATTACAAAATTTTTTATGGAAAACTCTTAAAAAATCCAAGGCTTATTTTTAAGCATAGGTAGAAACCCTTAAATTTGACTGAAGGCACTCTAAATACTGCCAATATTTTAAAAAATCTCCCTGTTTTTAGCGAAAAATTTTGTTCAAACACCTCGTCAAAAACAGGAACTTCCTTGTAGGCTTTATACATTCACATTTCCTATGTTTTTTTTCCTATCCAAAACCCTGTATTACTTTTTGATGCCTGTCACCTGGTTGTGCCTGGTGTTTACCTGGGCACTGCTCACCAAAAAGCCTCGCCGTAGACGTCAATTATTGCGTACAGGTGTTTTTTTGCTTTGGCTATTTACCAACCCTTTCATTGTCAATCAGGCATTGTTACTTTGGGAAGCCCCCCCTACCCCACTTCATAGCATTAGACAAAACTACGATGTAGGCATTGTGCTGACCGGAGTAACCAACACTGATAAAAAACCGCATGATAGGGTATACCTTGACAAAGGGGGTGACCGAATTACCCAGGCGCTGATGTTATATAGAGTAGGGAAAATAAAAAAGATATTGATTAGTGGAGGAAGTTTTGACCCTAAGCAACGGCTGGAAAGAGCTGAAGCTTATTTGCTCAAACAAGTTTTGCTACAGGCAAAAGTTCCTTCACACGACATTATAATAGAGACTAAGGCACGTAACACCCGAGAAAATGCCCTCAATACCGCAAAAATATTGAACAAACAATTTCCCCGTCAATCTTACCTACTCATTACTTCGGCTTTTCATATCAGGCGTGCTGTAGGTTGTTTTCGTCAGGCAGGTATCCGGGTTACTCCTTTTAGTGTAGACTTTTACACTATAGACAAGGGCTTTACCTTTCCATTTTCGCTTTTTCCTGCCGAAAAAGCTTTGTACAAATGGTATGTGCTAAGCCACGAAGTAATTGGCTACATTGTATACAAAGTTTTGGGGTATGCTTGAGTTGAGTAAATACATTTTTTTTAAGATCTTTTACTATTTAACCCTTTTGGGTTTTCTGATTTTTAATATATTAGTAAATTTGGTGATATGAGCATAACGTCTATGTATAGTGATCACCCCGTCCTAATAATTGGTAAACAGTTACTCGCTGTAAATACTCATTGCAAAAGTTTTGAATCAAGGTAAGCAAGCCCTATGTCATTACAAAAAATACTCATTGTTGAAGATCAACGTATAGTTGCCAAAGACCTGGAGGTGCGCCTTCATAAACTAGGCTATGAAGTGGTAGACTCGGTAATTACTGGAGATGCCGCCATAGAAAGTGCTCGCTTGTACAAGCCTGACCTCATTTTAATGGATATTTTGATAGAAGGTGACATAGATGGCATAGAAACCGCTCACCGTATACTTGCCGAAAACCCCATTCCAATTATTTACTTGACTGCCCAAGCCGATAACCAAACCTTTAAACGAGCCACCGAATCGGCGCCCTATGGTTACATTCTTAAGCCTTTTCAACAACGTGAAATAGAGGTAACCATCAAAACAGTGCTCAATAGGGCACGTATGGAAAAAGTGCTGCGCAGCAGCGAAACCCAACTCAGAGCAAGCAACGAAAAGTTTGAGCACTTTTTTGCCAACTCGCTGGAAGGTGCCGCCTTTAGGATGCTTGAAGAGCCACTGGATTGGGAAAATCACCCTGATAAAGAACAAGCCTTGAGTGAAGCCATTCACAACCTGCGCATTACTAAAGTAAACCAGGCAATGCTGGAGCAATACCACATGACCGAAGAGGATTTTTTGGGTACCTCTCTGATTGACTTGTTCTCAAACAATAAAGAGTTTATTAAAGAAGCCCTGGGACAACTGTTTACTCTTAAGCAGCTCCCTATAAAAGCCCACGAACAGCGTCCCGATGGCTCGCACATCTGGGTCAACGGCAATACCTCATGTTTTTTGAATGAAGAAGGGCACATTTTAGGTGTGTTTATTCTTCAACGTGATGTTACCCGCGAAAAACTGACTCAAGACCTTATTCAAAATCAAGCACAAATACTTGAAAAAATTGCCAAAGACTCTTCCATCGATAAAACTTTGGAACATATATGCCAAAATATTGATCAATTAATTGACAGTGCCTGCTGCGCCATTCTAGGAGTAGATCGGTTTCAGCCCTTGACAAAACTTAAGGTATTGGCGGCTCCCAGGCTAAACTCAACCCAAAAAGAGGCGCTGGCAGCGTTTGACCTGGAAAGCACCAATGGGCAAAAGCTGTTGAATGGCGAAAAGTTGATTTTTGATAACATCGATGAGGCTGGCTTTACAGATAAATTTAAGGGTTTTGCCAGCGCCAACCAGTGGAAAGCCAGCTGGTTTATACCTATACTGTCTACCGACAAACAGTTACAGAGCATTCTAATGATCAACAGCCTGCGCTCTAGCTTGCCTTCAGAACTGGAATGGAATGTTATAAAAACCAGTGTAAGCCTTACTAGTCTTGCCATTGAACGACACGAGTCTCAACAACACTTGTGGAAGCAAGCCCTCACTTTTGCCAACTTAAACGATGCCTTGGTCATTACTGACCATGATGGCAATATTCAGGAATGGAACCCTGCCTCTACCAATGTGTTTGGCTACAGCCAGAACGAAATTGCCCAGAAAAATGCCAGCACTATTTTTCGAAGTACCAACAAAGACACCGGGCGTGACCTTGTGCTCGATGCTTTGAAAAAGCACGGGAAATGGAGTGGTGAAGTAGGCTTTGTGAGAAAAGATGGCTCTTCTGGCATTAGTCAGGCTACGGTGCTCAACCTCAAAGATCGTCAAAATCAAGCGGTGGGCATTTTATCAATCAATCGGGACATTACCACCCAAAAAGAAACGGAACAGGCGCTCAAAGCATCAGAACAAAACTTTCAAGTGATTTTTGACAATGCCAACCAGGTATTTGTATTGCTCAATGCTCAAAGTGAGGTGCAGACTTATAACAAAAAAGCCTCTGAACTTTTTGACCGTTTTTGGCCAGGGCAACTAAAGCTGAAACAAAAGTGGACCCTGCTTTTTCCGGAGGAAATACTACAGCAACTGGTACAAGACTGGGCAAAAGTAACCCAAGGACAACTTGTAGAGGATGAAGCTAACCTAAACCTGGGCGGTAGTCGTCTTTTCTTTTCTTATAGCTATATTCCTATTTATAACGACCACGGAACTGTGGCTCAAGTTTGCTTTACTGCTACCGATATTACCGAAAGGAAAAAGGCTGAAATGAAAATTCGCGAAAGTCGGGCAAAACTGGAAGCATTGATAGAGAACACCGATGATGGAATATGGTCGGTAGATGCCTCACTTAATATTACTACAGTAAACACTGCTTTACAGAAGATTTTTAAAACCCACCTCGACAACACAGTCAAAATTGGAGACAACCTGATTGAAAAGCTACCAGAAGAATTTCGTGCAAACTGGCAACAGCTTTTTGAAAAAGTGCTCAGTGGCGACCGGATAAACGAGGAGTTTGCACTGGAACTTACCCATACTACGGTGTACTTTGAGGCTTCAATCAACCCTATTGTCAGTACAAGTGGAATATCGCGGGGAGCCACTGCTTTTTTAAAAAATATCAGCCAAAAAAAGGAACGGGAAAACGAGCTAAAACGCGCCAACTCTGAGCTGGATAGTTTTGTATATCGGGCATCGCACGATCTGAGGGCACCACTCCGATCTATTTTGGGGCTGGTGTCGCTCATCAGGATTGAGCCAAGCAGTGAAGAGCGGGAGAATTACCTCGGAATGATGGAAAAGAGCGCGAAGAAGCTGGATAATTTTATTTCTGACCTTACCAACCTATCGCGCAACAGTCGCCTGGAAATGACGATCGAGGAAATTGATTTTGAGGAGTTAATTGAAGAAACTCTTGAGAATCACCAATTTATGAAAGATGCCAATCGGGTACAAATCACCACTGATATTGTAAAAAACGGACATACATTCTATAGTAATTATTCGCGTTTGGGCATTATTTTCCAAAACATGATGTCAAACGCTATTAAGTACCAAAACCCTGATATTGGCAATCCTTTTCTGAAAATAGACATTGAGTTGAGCGAAAAAGGGGCTACCCTTACCTTTACCGACAACGGACGTGGTATTGAGGACAAGTTTATAGGGCAAATATTTGATATGTTTTTTCGTGCCACCCAAAAATCGTACGGCTCCGGACTGGGGCTGTACATTACCAAACAAGCCATTCGTAAGATCAAAGGACGGGTATATGTTTCGTCGCAGGTAGGTCAAGGTACTTCTTTCAAGATTTTACTTCCCAACTTACCAGAGGGTGAGTAGTTTTGCCTTCAGCTTATGCTAAGGAATTACGAATTGGTTAATTACAGACCGACCATAGGCAAGGCAAGACAATTCAATCCCAAAAACAACCTCCTCGTATTGGTCTTAAGGCTTCAGCCAGACCTATACCCAACCCAACAACTCGTACACAAGTTGTTTTTCAAAGTTTGGGGTGAGCATTGCTCAGGTCACCCTGCGGTAAGATGGTTTAATTACGAATGGGTCAATTACGAACCGACCATAGGGAGCTCTGCCTTGGCTAATTACGAATGAGTACGAGGCGGGTAAGTTAATTACGAAGCTAAGACCTTCGTGGGGGTAGGTTTTCGAAAACAATTCAACCCTAAAAACAACCTCCTCGTATTGGTCTTAAGGCTTCAGCCAGACCAATACCCAACCCAAAAACCCGTACACAAGTTGTTTTTCAAAGTTTGGGGTGAGCATTGCTCAGGTCACCCTGCGGTAAGATGGTTTAATTACGAATGGGTCAATTACGAACCGACCATAGGGAGCTCTGCCTTGGCTAATTACGAATGAGTACGAGGCGGGTAAGTTAATTACGAAGCTAAGACCTTCGTGGGGGTAGGTTTTCGAAAACAATTCAACCCTAAAAACAACCTCCTCGTATTGGTCTTAAGGCTTCAGCCAGACCAATACCCAACCCAAAAACCCGTACACAAGTTGTTTTTCAAAGTTTGGGGTGAGCATTGCTCAGGTCACCCTGCGGTAAGACCTTCGCAGGGGAGGTTAATTACAAATAGATTAATTACGAACCGACCATAGGGAGCTCTGCTTTAGCTAATTACGAGTTTTTCAATTACGAATGGGCGCGAGGCGATGCTTAAAACTATGGTCTACAGACTACCAACTACGGACTAAACTCTACAAACCGACCGGAGGGAGCTCGGCGAAGCTAAGGAAATTTCGTAGCGCTTTGATCTCAAGATATGACAAAAGTTGATACGAGCTACAAACCTTGAATTTATTACTGTATCACCTATTTTTTATATACATTGTTGTATACTGGCATTTTGTTTTTCCTCTTTAACTTTTCGTTTCCCTATTGTTAGTCTTTTTATAATAAAATAGTTCAGGGTCTCCATCATCTAATCCGTTTATTTTACCTGCAAAAGAAAAACCAACTTTAGTCAATGCTTTCTGCATTGGAATATTGGAACTATTGGTTGAAGTAAATACTTTATTCGCCTTGCACTGCTTACATATAAGGTCAAATGTTTTTCCACCTATTCCTTTTCCTCTATATTCTTCATCAATAACAATAAGTCCTACCCACCCTTGGTCAAAAAAACGGTAATCAAATATGACAAATCCAATTTCTCTGTTGTCCACCAATATGATAAAACATTCCTCACACAATATTGCTTTTGTAATCTTTTCCTCTCTCTTGAGTTCGATATGTTCGACTACATCAAGGCTATAATCAAAGTCCACTACTAATGCTTTGTCTTCTATTGTTGCCTTTCTTAAACTAATATTTTTCATATCAATTTGTGTCTTTTCGCTTTCGTTATTTTTTCACGAAACTGTAGAACTATACACGCTTTCCATCATTTGATACTATTTCAGGGCGATGCCCTGAACTGCTTACACACAACTATCCAAAAAGGATATTTACGCAAACAAAGCTAATTTGACATAAAAATAATACTTTTTATAAAAATGGATAAATTCACACTATCACGTCTATTCCTGATAATGTAGCGTTAGCGTCTTTTTGGGATGTTGGCGTTTTGCCCATCTCCCTAATTGTTTCCACAGAAGAACCAACCACAGGGAGCTAACTTTCAACGAAAGGTTGCGATGATGTGAAACAGCGCTAAAAAACTATAGACTAAGGGCTACTGATGCTGAACTAACAAAAAAAGCCACCCACAAACGTAAGTAGCTTTTCAGAATCATTATACTATACTTAACCCTATTTTTTTAAGATCATAAACTCTACCCTTCGGTTGCGAGCACGCCCTTGGGCAGTACCGTTAGTTGCCAAAGGCTTGGTTTGCCCATATCCCTTGGCTTGCATACGACTAGCGGGTATTCCTTTGCTTTTCAGGTAATTGAGTACTGCGTTGGCGCGGTCTTTTGACAACTGCAGATTTTTGGCAGGGCTACCCTGGGCATCGGTATGCCCACTTACTTCAATGGTCATGTTGGGGTAATTTTTCATGCTGTTTACCAAGCGATTAAGCTCTGCAAAAGAAGAAGATTTGAGTGCCGATTTTCCTACATCGAAAAACAAGTTATTCAATCTGATTTTTTGCCCTACTATGATAGGGGCAAGGTACAAGTTTCGCTTGATTACTTTAAACTTGCTCACACTACTCAAATCAAGGTGTTTACTCACCGAATAAAAGCCCGATTTGCTGGCAAGAAAATCATACACTTTGTCGTAAGGCAATACTATTTTATACGACCCATCTTTAGGATTTGAACGAGCCACACCCGCCAACTTGCCTGTGTTCAAGTCGTTGTAGGCAATACTTGCCCCTAAAGGCTTTCCTGTTTTTCGGTTCAATACCTTACCATATACCAACACTACAGGTTTGGGGCGTGCCGATTCGTGTAATTTGATCCGAAAAATATCACTTTTGTTGGCTTTGCCAGTGTACGACACCAAATAAGCATAATCGCCTTGGGCAGTTACTTTAAACCCACTGTCAAAATCTTTAGTGTTAATATCTGGTCCCAGGTTTTTTGGAGTACTCCACCTTGTCCAGCTATCGTCCAGGCGACGGGTTACATAAATATCTTTACTACCATAACCAGGCAATCCATTGGTAGAGAAATACAAAGTTTTGTCATCGGCAGCTAAAAAGGGGGCAGACTCTCCACCAAAAGTATTCAATCGGCGACCTAAACTTTTGGGTTCGCTCCAGGTACCATCACGCTGAACAAAACTCACATACAAATCAAGGTCACCTTCGCCTCCTTCACGCTCAAGAGCAAGCACTAGTTTTTGCCTGTCGGCAGACATACATACCCCAAAAAAGCTACTGTTATTGTAGTAGTTTTTGATGTTAATTTCTTTGGGTACTTCCCAGCCACTGGCCACCCTACTGGTAATAGAAATACCTCTTTTTTTGTATTCTCCTTGAGCATCGTATACTCCACCTACTACCAGGGTATTGCCATCGGGCGACACGGCAATGATGTTGTTATGAGCAGAATTGTTTACTGGTCTACCCAGGTTTTTGGCTTTGCCCCAATTGCCACTGGCATCTTTGGTAGCATACCATATATCTTGTTTTTTTCGCTTAATATTCTCAGGGTGGTCTTTACGAATAAAATACAAGGTATTGCCATCGCTCGCTATCAATGGAGTAATGTCTGAAAACGGGCTGTTGATATTTGGTCCCAGATTTTCCTTTTTCAACCCTTGCTTAGCATTGGCAATCAGGTTTATATCTTCTTTCACCCGTCTTATTTTCAAATAATCAAATTTGACCACCCGGTTGTTATAAGCAATGAGTCCTACCCTACTGCCAAAGAAATAATGCTTTCTAAACTCTTCGCGTGACACAGTGTATACCAACTTGCCATTGATATAAAAACGTGCTCCTCTGGAAGTGCTAAACATTTTTAGACGGTTGGTAACATTGTAGCCTGTTTTGATGGCTTCGTGTTTTGCCCATTTTGCTATATGAGAAAACTTTCCTTTTTTATACTTTGAAATATTGAACTGTCCGTTTGAAGTCACCACAAAGCGGTAATAGTTTTTCGTACTTTTATATCCCCATATCAATCCTGCGCCGTTGGTGTTGTCGCCACTTACCTCTTGTAGGGCGGTTTCTATAATAAAAGGTTTTTTGGGATTGATAAAAAAAGGTTTGGTTTCAAAACCATAGCCACTTTTTTTCTTGGTGGTAATGTAATAGTGTCCATCTTTGATGACGTAAGACTCGGCTTTGTAAGACTTGACATCCCACTTGCGCTCATTGTTATTAAAATCTTCAATAATGGTTTCTACCCTGGCAGAGTTTCGGGTAGTTGGTTGTGCCTGTAGTGCTTGTGTAACCGCTAACCACGCAAACAAAACAGTAAATAGTTTTTTTGATGAAATGATCATAGAAGTATTGAATGTTTTTTAGAAATAGTTTGTATTTGTAATTATACTACAAACATCTCAATTTATAAACTGTTAATCAATAGATAATTCACCAACGGTATATTTGAGTTTATAAAAGGTAGAAATGAGTTTATTAGCCGATGGGGCTCACTACTATATTTCAAAAACAAATAAAACAAGCAGCCAGTCCGAAGCACTGCCCTACAAAGCACTCGTAAAAAGAAGAGCACATAGCACCTGTTCCCAGTATATACTACTGAAAAACAATGTTTTATCATATCAAACAGCCCCCTCAAGCTTTAAAACTTGAGGGGGGCTGCTTAATACTTATTTAAAAGTGAAACTTTACAAATCTTTGGCGCACCTAAACCCAAACTGAGCCGTGCTATAGTAAGGCAAGGCTGCCAAACGTTGGGTAGGGCGGTAAGGCGTTTCTGTATTGCCAAACACCCCACCCCGCAAAGTTTTACGGTCATTTATTCTTTGGGTATAATAACTTTCTTCACCGTAAGAACGGTACCAGTCCTGGCACCAATGCCATAGTGTTTGGTTGATATGCTTCAACTTCATTTTGACCGCATTTTTTGCTGCATACTCATATTCAAACTCTGTAGGCAACCGCTTGCCTATCCAGGCAGCATACGCTCTGGCATCGTTCCAACTGATATGGGCCACTGGGTCGGCATATTGGGCAGCAGCTTGAGTACGCCCTTGTGGATACAACCAGTAAGCCCCTTTTATAGCTTCCCAGTTTTTAGAATCTTTATTATAATAATATGATTTACCAATTTTTTCGGCATCAGTAATATAGCGGGTCACCTGCACAAACTTTCTAAAATCGCCCACACTGACTGGGCGTACATCTAACAAAAATGATTTGATAGCAAAAGGGAACACAGGCTTTTCGTCTTCTTTGCCATTTTCCGAGCCCACTTCAATCGTATCAGCAGGCATCAAGACCATCCCTTTGGGTATAAGTATTTTTTTCTTGTATTGAGCAATAGTAAAATAAGGTAAGCTAAAAAACAAACAGCCAATCAACAAGCTTACAAAAAATTTCTTCATCCACATAACAAACATGATTCTTCTATATAAAACTACATACGGCACAGGCATACATACTGCTACTTTAGACCCTCAACCCCAACACTGTAATGTCGTCGCGTTGTAAACTATCTCCTTGATGCTTTTGGAGGGCTTTCTCAAGGTGTTCTTTTTGTTTTATCAAAGGTTCCTTAGAATATGCCACCAGCAAATCTTTAAAACGCCCACTCCCCAACCGTTTGTTGTTTTCACCCGATTGGTCACCATAACCATCAGTCGTCAGGTAAATAACTCCTCCCTGTTCTACCTCCTGCACTTGGTTTTTAAACACCCTTGTTTTACCAAAATCAAAACCTACCGCCTTGCGGGTTCCCCTTATTTCGGTAATTTTTTCTTCATAAATGTAATACAATGGGCGTTTGGCTCCAGCAAAGGTAAGTTTTTGTTTGGCATTCTCTGAATCTTCCAGCACACATACACAGGCTTCCATACCCAAGTCAAGGTTCGACTCTCGCTTACGCAACGATTCTACTACTCCATTATGCAATTCGCTCAAAATGGTTGCGGGCGACATAATTTGCTTTTGTCGCACAATTTCATTGAGTAAGGTGTTGCCAATCATACTCATAAAAGCACCACTTACCCCGTGCCCGGTACAGTCAACCACTGCCACCACTATTTTGTTGTTTAGTTTCTCGATCCAATAAAAATCGCCCGAAACCATATCTTTGGCTTTATAAATAACAAAATGCTCACGAAAAAACTGATTCAGCCGCACATCGCTGGGCAATACTGCCAGCTGAATAGTTTCGGCATAACGCAACCCATCGGTAATTTTGCGATGTTGTCCCTCCACCACTTTCTTTTGTCGCTCAATCTGTCGGTTTTTTTGGAGCAATTTTCGGTTACCTCTGCGCAGTTTTCGTCGACTATTGAGCAGTACAAACGCCAACGCCAGGATCAACACCGAGCTTACCATTAAAATACCCAACAAAGTGCGTTGCTTGCTCAAATCGGCTTTATGCAACCTAATGGCTTCATCTTTTACTTCTTGCTCTTTGCTCAAACGCTTTACCTTAAGTTCTTGCATGCGCAGGTTTAAGCGGGTTTCCATTTCGGCTATTTGCAACGATTGGGTCTCGTTAAACAACGAATCGCTATAAGTTTTATACAACTGATAGTTTTGGTGGGCTTGTTTGTAGTTATCTTGTTTTTCATACGCCTGCGAAAGCGCCAGGTATGCTTCGCTGACAGGCTTTTTAGAACCAATGCTTTTAAATATTCTCAGACTATTGCCCAGATAGTCGGTAGCCCGCTTATAGTTTTTTGCCAGTGTATATACCTTGCCTATGCCCAGGTAAGCATAGCCTAGTCCTTCGCGGTCTTTCTCCTTTTGTTGAATCTCGCGGGCACGCAACAAGTGCTCAAGGGCTTTGTTGGGTTGCTCGGCGTCAAGATACACATTGCCTATGCCCAACAAGGTTTTGGCTATATTAGTATGGTCTTCTATTCGTTCGTATATTTTGAGCCCCTGTCGGTAGTATTTCAATGACTGAACAAATTTTTGAATTTTTTGGTAACTCATGCCCATATTTTTGTACCCTTCTGCCAGCAAATCATCATCATCTATCTCACCTGCCAGCACCAACCCTTCGCGGTAATACTCCAACGACTTATAGTAGTCGCTTTGGTGAAAGTACACCCGTCCAATATCGAGGTAGGCAGCCGCCATACCTTTTTTGTTGGCAATAATCTCATTGGCTCTCAAACTGTTAATATGATACTCCAGGGCTTTTTCATAATCGCCTAAGCGGTCATATATTTTACCCAATTGCTTTTGCACATCGGCTATGCCTTTTTTATAATCAATGCTTTTGTACAGCACCAAGGCTTTGTTTAAGTAGTTTTGAGCAACGGTGTACTGGCTTGAGTGAAACTTACCAATAGACATATAATAAAGAGCTTCACCAATGCCTTTTTTATAATTAAGTTTTTCAGAAAGTTTGCGGGCTTCTTTAGCGTACTGTAATGACTGGGGGACAGATTTATGCTGAAATTCATCTGCCAACCGAATGAGTAAGCGGACCTTGTAGGTGTTTAGATTGGCTTTTTTTAGCAATTGAATCAAACTATCGGTTTGGTTGCTTTGCGCCAACGTTATTTGTGACAGGCCACCCCATAACCACAGCATTAGAAACCAATATTTTGCAATTTTAAATCTCATATTTTAGTTATTAGTCCGGAGTCAGTAGCCCTTATAGGTACAAGCCTTAAGCAATAAGCTTCAAGTGATTAGTTCGGAGTCGGTAGCTTCTACAGCCTCAAGTCCTTAGATGCCGATGCATATCGGTGATTCAAGTGATTAGTCCGGAGTTGGTAGCCCGTAGAGCATAGTTTTGAGCATCGCCTCGCGCCCATTCGTAATTAGCTAAAGCAGAGCTCCCTGCGGTCGGTTCGTAATTAAACAATTCTTAATTAAAAAGCTATGCTTGCGCCCATTCGTAATTGAACCATTCTTAATTAAAAAGCTACGCTTGCGCCCATTCGTAATTGAACCATTCGTAATTCGTAATTAAACAATTCTTAATTGAACAATTCGTAATTAAAAAGCTACGCTTGCGCCCATTCGTAATTAGCCAAGGCAGAGCTCCCTCCGGTCGGTTTACTCATTCGTAATTCGTAATTGAACAATTCGTAATTAAAAAGCTTACCCAACATCCTTTACATTCGCTACCAACAGTTTTTGGTCTAGCAAATACGCCATCATATTAAACCAATGTTTGCTGTTGTCGATGACCCAACCATCAGACGAAACCACAATTTTTCCGGTTTCTACCAAAGCTTTGTCGGGGTTGTACACCAATTCAGCCTCCCACGCCCAACCCTGTTGTGTAGCTTCATCGAGCAACATTTGCTTAAGCCTGCCACTGTTAGACACGGGCGAGTCGAAATACCAATGTACTTTGCTCACTCCTAGTTGCTGAAAAGTGCTGCCAATCAACTGAATAGCAGGCACGGTTTCTTCTACCCGTTTGTAAGTACCATGAATACTGGCAATGTCTCGGTAACATTTATCTTTACAAGCCAAAATAATTCCATTTGACAAAGCTACCTCAGTAATAATAAGCAAATTATAACCATCTACTACTACCTCTGCCCCCTGAAGTGCCGCAGGCTGTAGTTGGTGGGCAATGCGATAACTGCAGGCTTGGTCGCCACAACTGCCCCGTAAAAGTGCTTGTCGCTGACGAGCATTGAGTTTATAACGATCGCCTACCAGCTTGAGCGACGATTTCTCGGCATAGCCGTTAGACAATAAAAAGCTTAAATCATTGACTGCTTTTTGAAGTATTGCTACCCATTTTTCATTAAAAATTTTTACATCGTCAGAATGCTGTCCCCTATGTCGTTGATTATTAGGCATATTTATGTGTCATTTGATGCGAGTAATATACAAAAAACCTTGACAAATATAGGCGGTAATCAATTATATCAGGACAAATAACACAAAATTATCGGGGCAAACCTTGCTATTAACTACAAGTGTAGTATATTTGTAACTACAACAGTAGTAGCAAAGCAGTGAAATAGTTGTTTTTTATTTATCGCCAACTACTACAAGCGTAGTCATAAAATTGATCTTGAGGAACATTAATTCGATGAAAAAAATAAAGTTAGATGAGCTTCAACTTGCAATTATGCAGGTACTCTGGGACAAGGGCGAGGCTACAGTTGCCGAAATTCAAGAAGCATTGAAAGGCTCACGTGACCTGGCTATTACAACCATAGGTACAGTGTTGTCACGGTTGGAAGACAAAAAAAAGGCAGTAACTCACGTGACTCAAGGGCGTAAATACGTATACCAAGCGGTAATTTCTGAACAAGAAACCAAGTCTTCAATGGTACACAGTTTAGTCAAACAATTATTCAAAGGACGGTCAGCGTCGTTGGTAAACCACCTGCTACAAGAAGACGAGCTAGATAAAAATGAGTTGGAACAATTGAAAGAAATGATTAAAAACGCAGAAAAAAAGCAAGGAGAATAACCTATGGTTACATCTGATATGGTTTTTTGGGTAGTGAGCTGGTTATGTACATACGCCTTACATAGCACTTGTCTTATAGTAGCACTCTGGGGGGCATTGAAGGTCTTCACTAACTTACCCAATGCTACCAAAGACGTATTGTTCAAAGTCGCCTTAGTGACAAGCATTGTAACCAGTAGCGTGCAACTATACCCACAAACAGTCCAACAGCAAACGCCCCCTCCTGCTGGAATAGTGGCTTCAGCAACCACCACTGTTGCTTGTGCTACCTCTCAGGGCACCAACGCCCAAGAGAGCCTACCTTTTTGGCAAAAACTGGTTTTTGTTGGATGGCTTTTAGTAGTATGCTTGTTAAGTATAAGGTTTTACTGGCGTAAAAAACGTTTTTTACAAGGGCTGCACTCTTTTAGTTTGCCCAATCATCGGCTTGAGCCCCTGCTTGGTAAACTGGCAACCAAGGCACACATTACTCATCCAGTAAATCTCAGGTTTACCACCAATACCCTCAGCCCAATGGTGCTCAATAGGCATACCATTCTAATTCCCGAAAAGGCTCTCAATCACTTAAATCATCAGCAACAACAAAGCATGCTGGCGCATGAGTTGGCACATATCAAACGACGCGATGATGTATGGTTATGGGTTTGTCAGGTGAGTCAAATCCTGTTCTTTTTTCAACCCCTGAACCGCTGGCTGACCCAAGAGCTGTACGAAGTAACTGAGAAAATATGCGATGCCGAGGCAATACAAATTACCCACAACCAGCAAGCGCTCGCCCAATGTTTGGTAGAGGTGGCAAGTTGGCTTACCAAAGCCCCTCGCTGGACAGTAGCAATGGCTGCAGGCAGACAACACCTTAAACAAAGAATACATCACATACTAAATAATAAACCAATGAAAAATACAAAAAAGCGTACCCTTAAGTCTCCATTAATCATTACTGGAGTAGTGGCTATAGCGAGTATTTTGGCGGTACTGGTATTGCCAGGCATACCGCTGTCACAGGCGCAAAATATAGTTAAGGTCAAAGCTCCACAAAAGCGTACTGAAACTGTTTATAACCTACAGCTAAGCACGCTCACTCAGGGAGTGTACCAAAGGGCAACAGTAATTAAAAATCCGGCAGGAAAAGTAAGCGAGTTCTATTTAGACGGCAAAAAACATCCAGCAGGTGATGTGGCAAAGTTTGACTTTATAAAAACAGCCATGAAAACCCAACGGGCAGCAAAGACAACGGTACTCAAGTGTGAAACGGCTACCAATAAGCAATACCGCGAAGCAGTAAAACAACAAAACAATGCCAGACAAAAAAGGTTGCTGGAACAACTCAGGCGCGACGAATTTGCCCGTAGTATATTCTTACCTCAGCCCAAACCCAAGGCTAAAAAGCCAAGTGCTAAAATAGATGATTGCTAAGGCAACTACAGGAAGTTTATTTTTTTCACCTTACCTACTACTGCAGTAGTAGTGATGTTTTCAGAAAGTCAAAGCTTCCAAAGTTTAGTTAACAACAAAAGTCTCCAAGCTTTTTCTGCCAGGGCACATATATAAACGAAGCCTGTATAGTTGCCAAATGGTCAGAAGCCTGGAGACTTCTTATTATCAATTAAGTTTTTATTGTTTCAGTCGGCAGGTAATCCCAGTCGAGCAGTTACTTTTTAGAAAAATGACCTTTGTTTCATTAGCAAGCCCTACTCTCCCCCACCGTTTCGGCGTTTATTGCGCCGTTCACGCCGTAATTGCCTGAGTAACTTTCTTATAAACTCGTCTTCAGCACGGTAAAGTTCAGTTACCTGACGTGCATTGAGTACTGCCAAAAATTTATCCAAATAGGCTTTTTCGAGGTCTACTTCTGACTGTTTCAATGCCATAAATTCTTTCAGTTTTTGCACCAACTGTTCATCAGAGGCAGTCAACAAAGCCCTCCGGCGACGTAGCTTTCTTTTTTGCTGCTTAATCTCTCGTTTCTTGGCGTCATACTTATTATAAATCGGCCAAAACTTCCCTTCCTGTTCAGGAGTTAGGTTCAAACGCTCTTTTATAAATTTATTACGCATTTGCTCAATGCGTTTCATCTTGGCGCTGTTGGGGTTAGGGTTAATGTTGGTGCTTTGGGCAAGTGCCTGAATACTGCCCCCTATCACCCACAAAAACAAAAAAAGGTATGATTTCATGATGGTTATTTTTCTGGTTAACCTATTTGCGAAGGTCGGTATTTTTCTGAATCGCCTTAAGGTCTACGTCTTTCAATTGTTCAAATAATAATTCTTTATTGCTCTCCAAGGCATTCAGCAAAAAAGTTTCTACTTCTGCCTCTTTATTTTCGGTCACAGGCTCCGCCAACACTTCAAGATCGGTAGGGCTTACCTCTGCCAAAAATGCTGACACATCTTTTGCCGAAAGGCTGTTTAGGTCAGCCACCACAGATACAGGTTTTACTTGAGCAGGTAGAGTAGTTACCCGTCTGTTTTGAGCAATGGTATTTTTTGGGTCAATATTAAGGCTATTTGTTGTTTTTATCTCATCTATCGGTATTTTTTTCACCACTTTGTTTGCTGCAAGGCTGTAGCTATCCAACGCCTGGCCGTTGCTACGCTGGGCAGTAGGTAATGCTTGGTTGGTTTGATCAAACATCCACACTCCTACAAACGCCATCAACAATACCCCCATCAATGCCCCGACATAACGCAAAGCCTTTGTCTGTAAAAGTTCGCTTACTGTAAACCAAAACCTTGACAAGCCACTTGTTTTTTGGCTGGTTACCCGGTGTTGGATTTGTGCCGCCAAATCATCAAAGTAGCCTTCTGGAGTACTAAAGGCGGTATTTTTAGGCAATAAAGCATTCGATTGGGCTTCCAGCAATTGTATTTTTTGCTCGATGCTTTCGGTCAGTTCTTCAAAATAAAGTGCAGGAGTTGTAAACACCAGGTGGGGGGAAATTTTAGCCAGACTCAATCCTTCACGCAAAGCAATTTGTTGCTCAATGTATTGGGGTAGTGCTTTGAAATAATGAGGAGGCACAGTAAAAACCTGGTGATGAGGAATGTCATGTAGTTTTATACCTTCGGCAAGCCCTATTTTTTGCTGTATGCGTAGAGGCAACTGCTCAAAATAATGAGGCGGTGTAGTAAAGATATTCTCTTTTGGTATATCGTTTATGTTCAAACCCTTAGACATTTGCTTTTCCCTTGTTCAACTTGTGATACTGTTTTTAATAGACATGCAGACGTGTGAAAGGTTTAATCTTCTTTCAAAAACTTTTCTATCTTCTTTACTGCCAAATGGTAAGACGCTTTCAAAGCACCCACACTAGTGCCCACCACTTCCGAAATATCGTCGTATTTCATCTCATCAAAATATTTCATATTAAATACCAGGCGTTGCTTGTCGGGCAAGGTTAGCAATGCCTTTTGCAGTTTAAGCTGAATTTCGTCACCGCTGACGTGTTCGCTGCTTTCGAGCTTGCTGAGCAATTCGCTCTTTACATCTACTATAGGCACAAAAAACTTTTTACGTTTTTTAGTCAAAAAATTCAAACACTCGTTGGTGGCTATCTTATAGATCCAGGTGTATAATTGCGACTTTCCCTGAAATTTATGTAGGTTTTTCCAAACTTTTACAAACACTTCCTGGGTAAGGTCATTTGCGTCTTCGTGGTCAATCACCATTTTGCGAATATGCCAGTAAATGCGCTCCTGGTAAGTTCTTACCAACATATTGAACGCATAGTTTTTAGACTCAGGCTGCTTAAATTTTTCTACTATCTCTTGATCTTTCAAGTATTCTGCATTTATATTGCTTGTTGCTTTCATAGAGGCGCGAACGGTGGTTCGGCACTTAGACAACAATTTATCTCAAAAGTTTAAACTATGCGATAATTTTCGTCGTTTAATTTATAAGCGCTATCCTAAAGCACTGTGTATGAAATGGTTAAACTTTTAATAAAACGCCCATGTAACACCTTATTTTATTAGGTTTATGTAGTATATCAGCGCTTGTATTAATTGTAACCAAAACAGACGATATTTAACATGAACGTAATATTTAATTGTGTATATTGCCATAGCCCGCCAAAGTAATGCGCGAGGTGTTGATCACCGTTTAGGTTGCAGGCAACTATCAACCAATGGATAATGTTCAAGTACAGTAATTAGTCAAACACTTGATAACCAATCTATTGTGTTTGTAGAGTTTCTAACCAAACGAAGTACACAATTTTACAATTCTTCAATAAACTAAAGGAAGGCGGTAAAAGCAGGCAACTGCTGCAGAAATGTACAACCAAACTCCTATGCATTATTCTTATTGTCTAACCTTTAAACTTCACAAACACCATGTTATACCATGATCTCAAAAGGTTGGTAAGGAAAGGTGAAGGACAAACCCTTGAGTTCAAGCTCAAAACAACCCACCCCGAAAAAATCGTAAAGGAAATAGTAGCTTTTGCTAACAGCGATGGAGGCATATTGCTAGTGGGCATTCGTGACGACCTCAACATCAAAGGGGTAAAGTTCCCTCAAGAAGACGAGTATGTCATGAAAAAAGCCATCGAAGAATGTTGTTACCCTCCTATCAATTATCAATTAGAAAAGATACCGATAGAGGGCAACCGCGAAGTGTTGGCGTATACGATTCCGGCGAGCGACAAGGGACCTCATCGTGTGATAGAGGGCGATAAGCCCAATCAAGGCAAAGTGTATGTCCGGGTTGATCACGAAAGTATCATTGCGGGCAAAGAAATGCGCGAAATTCTGAAAGGAAGGCGCAAAAAACGCGATGTGCGTTTTCAGTACGGTAAAAAAGAAGAGGTATTGATGAAATACCTTGAACTGAACCACCACATTACGGTGCAACAGTTTGCCAAAGCAGCAGAAATTCCACGCAAAGTGGCTTCACGCACCCTTATTTTACTGGTGTTGGCCAAAGTACTTCAGATTTACCCTCAAGCCAACAAAGAAGACTCTTTTGGCAGGGTAGAAATTGAAACTTAACTACTTTGGTAATTCGTATTTAATTGTATCATTTATAAACATATATATAGCTCTCTGCGGGTAATACTCCAGGGAGTTTTTTTATGCTTTGTGCAGCAGCCAGCACTCACTTTTACACAATTTTAGTTACAAAATTATGCAGCTTTACCTCTTTGGGCAACTGTAGTTTTTTGCGTAAGCGATAACGGGCAATGCGCAAACTATCGGTAGAAATGCCCATAATGGTAGAAATGTCTTTAGAACTCAGGTTGAGTTTGAGCAAAGCACATAAACGGGTTTCGGCGGGGGTCAAGCCCGGATGCTGTCTCTGCAGTTTCACAAAAAAATCCTGATGTACCTCTTCAAACACCTTCTTAAAGTCTTTCCAGTCTTTGTCTTGGCTAAAACTATAATTGATCCGGTTAATCACTTGTTGTATTTGTTTGCCTACATCTGTTAACTCTCCCTTTTTATGCTGTTGCTTTAGTGTTCTAAGCTTATCTTTGAGTTCTTCCAACATTTTGTTTTTCTGGATCACATGCAAGGCATGGCTGGTCAGTTCTTTCGATTTAGCTTCTAGCTGGCTTTGCAATTGTTGTTCTTTAAGCAGCTTATTTTCCAACTCTGTTTTTAGTTTTTGCTCGTTGAGCTGGGCATTATGCAACTCTGTATTGACCAATGCCTGCCGGGTTTCGTATATGCGTTGATTTTGCTCTATAATTTCGCGGTTGCTCCGTAACTTCAATTTTTGTTGACGAAACACTACCCAGGCTATCAAAAACAAGATCAACGCCCCACCACCTAACAAAGTCCGGTAGATCAAGGCTATTTTTTTGTCTTTTTCCAACAAAGCTATTTGCTTTTCTTTTTGGCTTGCCTCATACAAAGCCTGTGCATGGGCAAGTTGTCGCGCACTTGTTCTATCGTATATTTCTGTATATAACTTATAAGACCGATCAAGCAATTCGTGGGCTTTTTGGTAATTGTTGAGGTGTTTGTGGGTTTTAGCCAAGTCGCGCAAAGCACTGCGTTGCTGGTATTTATGGTGTAGTTTTTTGGCAAGGTCATACGCCGCCTGGGTAAACTTAAGCGCTTGGGTATAGTTGCCTTGTTTGCGGTATACATCGCCCAAGTCGTTGTAGTTTAAAATCATGTCGAGCTGGTTGTTGAGCTTTTGGTTAAGCGCCAATGCTTTGGAAAAATAATGATGCGCCTGTTCATACTGGTGTTGGTCTTCGTAAATGCTACCCAAATGGTCATAAATCTGCGAAAGTCCCGTTTTATCGTCCAATGCTTCGTAAATCTTAAGCGCACGTTGTTGGTAGTCTAATGCTTGAACATAGTTTGCTTTTTTCTCATAAATATGCCCCAAATATCCCAGCGATACGGCTTCGCCTTTGGGATCAGCCAGTTTTTTGTACCATTGCAAAGCCTGCTGATGGCACTTGAGCGCGGCAGCGGTTTGGTTGGCGTAGTAGTGGGTTTGCCCCAAAGCATTGTATACCTGGGCTTGCCCTTTGGGTTGGGTACGGTAAAGTGGCAATGCTTGCATATACTGCCCAATTGCCTGATTGAAGCTGCCATAACTGTAAAATACTTTGCCTAAATAATAACGACTGGCAGCTTGCGCTTGTGGATAGTCCAATGTTTGCGACAGTTGCAATGCCTGACGAGCGTATTTAAACGTAGTATCGGGGGCGTGCTTTAGGTGTAATTGTGCCAGTTGATTGAGAATATTGACTTTTAGTCGGTCTTCTTTGGCGGTAGTGAGCCGATTTTTTAATGCATTGATTGTAGCATAGGGGGCAGGCTTGGCAGGTTGGGCGCTCAGGGTAAACCCGGCAGCAAATAAAGATATAATGATTGTAAGTGTTGATTTAAGTAGCAGCATGGCAATATAGTCATTAATTTTGAACTGCAAAAATGCATAACCCTCGCTCAGTAAGCATCAATGGTAAGTTATTAAATTATTAATTTGGCTTTCGTCCTAAAAAAAACGTAACCTATTTATTTACGAACTTTTACAAAATCTACATTCAAATGATTGATTCTTACAAAGCAAAGGCAATGTGGTTATGCCTGTGCCTGCTGGGGGCATGTGTGGTAGCTCAAGCCCAGCCCCCTGTACTGAAAACCAAGCTCACCCCTACTTTTAATATGGCAGTAGTGCAGTTGCATATCAAAGCGCCTGATGGAAAACCTTATGCCCACCAAAAACTCATGATTATAGAAGGTGGGGCTCGTGCTACTAAAACTTATGGTACTACTGACGCTCAGGGAGTAGTGGAGTTTTTGGTACGCAATCGCCGCGCTTATCGGGTAGATTTTTTGGGAGCTGCTCGCCCCAAAGCCCTGGTAGTGCCCAACAAACCCCGCCACCGATTTAGGGTAAACCTAAAGCTGGATGAGCTCCACCCCGAAAACCTGTTTGTACATATAAATAATTGTGACACAGGAAAGCCTGAAGCCAACTTGTTGATAAAAATACAAGATGTAAAAACTAAAAAAGTGGTATATAGAGGTAAAACCAACAGCAAAGGCATTGCCGCTTTTAGGGCCCAAATCAATCGGTTTTACTACGTGGTATTAAAGGGAGCCGCGTATACTATTTACCCCAGTTTTAAAGTAAGGGGCAGCAATTTTTCGGAGCTTTTTACCATTCAAGACCTGCACTTTGGCAAAGAGTTTCATTACCATTACCAAACACGTTGTACACCCCCTCCGTCAGGTTCTGGTCGCCCCAGCTCATCGTCAGGCATTAGCCAAATACTAAAAAGAAACAAGCATTGGCAAAACTCACTGGTGGTGTTGGCTGGAGGTTGGTTCGATGATCATTTCAAGATGTACACACAGTTTATGAAAGCCCACCATACACCACAGCGCACCAAACTGGTGGTGTGCCCACACTGCAGCATTTGTGAACCTTATGATAAGAAGAACTTCCGGCCTTTGATTCCTGCCACCAACAACCCTCGCATTGTATTGGCAAAACAAACCCCCAGCGACGTTTTGTCTATTTTTAGGGCGCTTAAGTACCAACCCAGTGCCAAAGATATAGTATTGATTACTGCTAACAACCACATTTCGGCTGCGGAAAAGAAGCTCTTCGGAAAGATAAAAGTACCTGTAAAAATCATTGTAGTCAATGTGCAAAAAATTCACCCTTATTACTTAGACCTGGCAAAAGCCACCGGAGGCTCGGTACATACCCTCAAGGCTGACATTACCCAGTTTAGCAAGTGGGTAATAGGGCAAATAAGGGTGATCAATGGCATTAAATACAAGCTGATAAGCCCTACCCAATTTAAGGTGGTGAAATAGTAGGTTTTTGAGTAATTATAATGCTATGGTAAGGTTCCCCGCAAGCGGGATGTCGGCACAGCCTCCACTAGGTGTACCTTGTTTAACTGCGTTGAGCTCATCACAGCAAGCTGCTGCCCCGATAAATATAAATCGGGATTTAGAAATAGATTCGGTTCATAGGTAGCTAACAAATCCATAGTGTACTTATTTTCAAATAGTTAGAAGTCACGATATGGCATCGCTTGCATTAAAAAAGTGCGGTAATCTGTGCCCTGCCCGAATGAATGGGCACAGGAGCTTCTGCCGTATTTCTTCCCTCGTATACCAAAGTCAGCCGCAAGCCATTGCCCAAACGTTGTTGCCAATTGACCGACCAGCGCCAGTTAGAACCTGGCTGTAGTGCTTCCAGCATTTCATAAGCCACCGCATTGTTGAGCTCGCCCCGATAATCGATTCTAATGTTGCTGGCGCGCATGACAATACTGCGTTTACCCACGATGTTTACTCTTAGCTCTGCCCCAAATTCTTGCACCTGGGCATTCTCCAGCGTATCGGTTTCTCCTCGTTTGAGTGTATTCATTTTTTGGGTCAAGCGATAAAACCCAGTGAGCCTCCACGAAGGGTTGGGCTGAAAAGCCAAGGCTGGTTTGCCTTCACGACTGATAATATTATAGTTACGAGTTTGCAAAAAATCGGAGCGGACAAATTTGTTATCGGCCGATGCATCTAACTGTAAATTAAAACTTTTGCCCAGGTTTCGCCTCAATATTAGCCCATAAGTCTCTTGGTCACTTGCCTCAAAACCATTGGTGAGCAATTGTTTTTGTTTGCTTTGCAAAAAGTTGAATGTAAAACCATAGCTAGGATTGGCTCGGTTGAAAAACAGTGTACTGCGAATAATTTCTCGGGTAGACAACAAATCAATGGCAGCAATGCGATTGCTGAATGGCACAAAACGATTATAAATGTCATCATCGGTCATTCGTCGGACAATTGTCCAGGCAGCATTTGCCGACCACTTGCTCACAAACTGCCGAAGGCGGCTGTCGGACTTACGCCAGCTAAAAGGCGCCCGCAACCCTGCCCTATAGCTAAAGTTGTTGGTAAACGCGCTTATAAAATCATCGGTGGGTACAAATACTTTGATAAAGTTTCGTTCATCCAGGTTTATGGCAAGGTAAAACTCGTTCAAGTCTTGTATCCCGTCTTCGTTGTCATCGCGCCAGGTATGAGTACCTTGTCCTCCGTTTACCGGAATAAAAACAAATTCACGCCGAAGTTCACGTCCGGTAGAAGTAGCAAAAGTAAGTTGCGAACGCAAAGACTTATTAAAAAAGAATGCATTCCAGTCGATACGCCCCATAATATTGTCTGCATTCAACACATTGTTACTGGTGTCTAGTTTGTTGTCAATGGTACGATAAGTCATGATCAACTTTACCTGTTGGTTGCGGTTCAGGCGGGCGTTCAACCGGGCGTTGACAGTATGCGACTCCAGCCCCCTCTTGAGCTTACCTTCTACGGGCAAGTTATCATAACGTACACTATAGTCTACCAACCATTGAAATCTTGCCGAATCGGCATTTTGAATATACCAACGGTGTTGATCAAAATTCATGGCTGTAGTAACCACTGAATCAGATGCCAATGTTGCTACCCGGTTTTGGTCTAACGAATAGTTGTAGCCCAATACTGCCCATCTATAATGCTGGCTGAGGTCGCCCGAAAACCTTTGCCATTGAGACACCACCTCGGTCAAGGCTCCGTTCAATGGCAAAGTTTGGCGGTTGTTCATCAAAAATCCCTTAGTCTTTAGCTGCCAAATCCCCAAACGCTTGGCTGCCACCAGCTTTTGTTGCCAACCGTTTACCTGGGTTCCCCTTACCCGGTGGTTATAAGAGTACATCAATTGATTGTTGGCATCTTTGCGCACCCCTGCCCTGCCCCTAAAAATCAGGTCGTTTACCTGCGACGTATCCGCATTTATGCTCCAGTCACGGTCAAACTCTACACTTCGGTAGCGGTCAATGGGTAAAAAAGTAGCCTCATTCCATTCCAGGCTCACATCGGCAAGCCAACGATAGCCCTTCCAGCCCACAATTTTTCTACCTTGGTTAAGGTAGCCTACCTTCCACGCCCTGCCTTGGTTATCGGCATTGTCCAAGTCAGAAAAACGATTGAGGTCACGCTCCGAAAAAGCCATTTCAGCGTATATTTTATCTTGTTTGCTCAATTGGTAAGCGGCTCCTACAGTCATCATCTTTTGTAGTGTAGGCGTAGGCACTAACTTTACAGGAGCAAAACTACCTTGTGGCACACCATTGACAGGCGCTACCCAGCCAAAAACCCGCCCATTGGCAGTACTTTGTAATAATTGATAATCGCCTCGGTTGACTCCTACTTCGGTAAACGACACCCTAAAAATAGCCGAAGAATCTACTGCATATTGCAAAATATTAAATATTTGTCCATTTACCACCGTGTCTTTGCGTCGGTACAACACTTGGTTGGCAAGGGCTCCTACCGAATCTATGCTACTGGCAAGGGCCAAGGTGGGGTCATCGCCTGCCAGCGACAATGCATCAATGTCTGCGTCAGACAAATCGAGCCCCAGCGGATTATTAGGGTTGTCACCCGATGAAAAGTAATTGCCATACAATGAAAACTTTCTGAATTGTTGGTAATGGCTCGCGGTAGTAATGGTGCGGTTGTAGTTGCGGTCGGCATATTCAAAATCTACCCTTACCCGCGAAAACTGTGTAATGACTACGTTGGTATTGAAGGTAACCTGGGCGTTGTTATAGTCTATGGTATAGTCAAAGTTGAATCCCCGTTGCAAAAGCTGACCATCGAGGTATACCTTTTCAGAGTTGGCAAGAATAATGATAAAACGCTCGCCGTTGGGCCCTTGCAGGCGATAAGGCCCTTGTACTCCTTCACGTAGTTGATCGTTGAGCCATACCGAGGCAAACTTTCCTTTTGAAATAGCAATGCCTACCTTGGTTTCGGCATGGCTCTGTTTTTCTTCCGGAAACGCCTGGTAGTCTAGCTCCAGGTAACCTCCCTGTACGTTTTTGTAATACCTTAGAAATTGAGAAGGTTGATTTTGAAAAACCACATCGCCTACTGTGAGCCTACTACCCGATTTGTGCCTAAACTGAATGAATACTTTGTCGAACTCCTGCAATTGTTGCGTATTGCCTTCTGGCTGAAAGGGCACTTGTTGATCGGAGATGGTGGCAAGTACTTGAATGTCTTTGGTGAGTTTGCCCTCTAGCTGCAGGTTAAGGGCAGAGTTTACAAATACACTTTGTTGGTTGCCCACCCCCACACCACGGGTAAGACTACCGCTTTTTTGAATGCCAGGCGTTTTGAATATTTCTTCGGGTTTATCGGGTGTGTCAAAAGTTAAAAAAGTGTTTTGATTCAATTTTACACTATCATTATAAGTGGCGATGTCGCGCTTGAAGTGGGCTTTGTTGAGCAAAAAAGGGAGCACTTGATAACAAACCAGTATCGAGTCGGCAAAAGGTTGGGCAAAGCTTACCCGATTGGTGTTAATGTCATAGGTAGGCTTTTTGCCCCCTGGAGGGCTTTTTATTTGCAAACTACCTGCTACCAAAGATAAAGTATCTAACGCTACCCCCTTGCGGTCATACTTCACCCATTTGCACCGGGTTTGTGCCTGTACTTGCGCAGTTGCAAGCCCACACACTATGAATATAAGAGATGAAATAAATATCCGCATTTTTATTGATTAACTGCCCCTTCGCAATTCAAAAACTTGCCTAAAAAAAAGGGGGTAAGTTGGGCAAACCACTCATAAAACACCATGGTTTGTGTATCGTTAAGCTATTTAGTATAACAAAAAGTTAAAAAATGATTTAGGATGACACAATCTATGCCTTTACGTATAATAAAGGTAAACCATTACTTTGCAGGCTTTTTGAGGTAAACAATATTTTTCAACAAATGCCTTATTACCTAAATAAGTACTGAGGCAAAATTAAATACAACAAACCAGTAGTTGAGGTTAGTTTATAATGGGCATAAATATACCACTTAACCTCTAACAAAGAAGATACACCAATAGATTGTGCTGTATTGTAAGCCAGGCTACAAAAGTTTGTTTTTTTAAACGAAGGTCTATTCTATACCTTTGACGATTGCTGTTGACTATTTTTTAAATTTGTTTTTTTTAGAATGTTTTTATCAAAGCTTTTTTTGTGTATCGTTCGTGTTCAACTGGTGTATGTGTTGTTGGGTGGGGCATTGGTAGCCCATTTACAAGCTCAAACCCCTGAAGCTGACAGTCTGAAGGAATTGCTAAAAAACTACCCTCAACGCGATACTCAATATGTAAACCTGTTGAATGCCACAGGTATGAAAATTTACTCCAGCAACCCAGAGCAAACGGCTGATTATGGTCAAAAGGCACTGGAGCTTTCTCAAAAACTAAAGTACCTAAAGGGCATTGCTCAAGCTTACCATACTTTAGGAGTAAGCCGATATGTAAAGGGCAAATACGCTCAGGCAGCACAATATTACCGAAAAGCACTTAACTTTTACCGCAAGACCAATAATCGCCACAAAGTAGCAAGCATACAAAGCAATTTGGGCACCCTCTCTATATGGCAGGCAAACTATGACCAGTCTATCAAGCATTTTATGCAGGCAGTCACCTATTTCAAAAGCATTAACGACCAGGGGGCGTTGGCCAATTGTTATAATAGCTTAGGGGTGGTGCATAAAAGGCGGGGTGATTTGAACGAAGCAAAAAAATATTACCAACTTGCGCTGACGGGATTTCGGGGAGCAAAAAACAATGCAGGCATTGCCTCAGCACTCATCAATTTGGGACGAATTAGTCAAGTACAGAGTCAATGGAAACAAGCGATTGATTTTAACTTCAAGGCGTTGAAAATTGCCCAAAAAACCAATAACAAAAGAGCCCTTTCTACTTGCTACCACAACATAGGTGAGGTAAAAGCCAGCCAGGGCAAACACCGTGAAGCCATTGCCTATTACCAAAAAACCATTGATATAGAGGAAGAATTTAAGAGTTTGCCGGGGCAAGCCTATACTTACAACTTTTTGGCAGAGAGCTATAGGCTGCTTAAAGAATACAAAGAAGCTGAAGCGTTGTTGAGGATAAGCAACGACTTGGCGAAAAAGTCTAAGGCACGCACCGAACTCAAGTACAATTACTTGTTTCAGGCGAGGCTTGACTCTAGCCAAGGCAAATACCTGGCAGCTTTTGAAGCTTACAAACAGTATACAGCGGTTAAAGACAGTTTGTTTAACATTCAGAAGAGCAAACAAATTGCCCGAATGCAAACCCAGTTTAAAACTAAAGAAAAAGAGCAAACTATTTTGTTGCTCAAAGAAAAAGAGCGCATTCAAAAGTACATCATCAAACGCAAAAACCTATGGCTTGTCATTATCGGGCTGGGGTTGTTTAGTGCGCTTGCCTTGGCGTATGTTTGGTATAGGTACTACATCAGTAAAAAGAAGAATAACGAGCAGTTGCAAAAGCTTAACTATGAACTCAACCAGCATCAGGACGAGATCATTGCTCAACACGATTTTATTGAAGAACAACGGGACCGTTTGGCAGAACAAAATACTAAAATTACCAAAAGCCTACAGGCGGCCAATCATTTGCAGAGAGCTACCCTACCTACTACCGAACACGTGTTGGGCATATTGCCGCAGCACTTTATTATGTATCGTCCCAAAGACATTGTTTCGGGGGATTTTTATTGGGTAGAAAAAATAGAAGCACAAACTTTTGTTATTATGGGTGATGGTACCGGACATGGGGTGCCAGGCGCATTTATGGCGTTGATTGCCACCACACTGATCGATCGGATTGTAAAAAACTGGAGAGTAACCGAACCTGCCGCCATACTTACGATGATGCATCAAGAGGTAAGAAATATATTGCACCAACAAGACAATGACAATCAGGATGGGGTAGACATAGGCATTTGTGTTTTTACCCAAAAAGATGAAGGGATGCTACATTTGACTTTTGCCGGAGCTCGCCGACCTTTGTGGTATATGCGCTCCAATGACCAGGAAATACAGGAGTTAAAAGCTAACCGAAAGTCGATTGGAGGGTTTAGAAAAAATAATGGGACTTTTGAGCAACACTCTATTGAGTTGCCTCCTCAAACTATTTTTTATTTGCATACTGACGGTTACTCTGATCAAAACAACCAGGATCGACGAAAATTTGGCCAAAAATCTTTTAGAGAGGAGTTACAAAAGGTATATCAACAAAACTGTGCCTCACAACTTGCCTACCTCGAAGAATCACTCGATGAGTTTATGAAAGATACTGAACAACGCGATGACATTGCCGTGATTGGCTGGAAAATCTAACGCCTTACATTTACCTTTTTCTTTGTTATTCTTCATACTTTTTATTATTGCCCAAGGCATAGTACTCTTCTATGGTATTGAAAAACAGCGGATAGTTGACTTTAAGCTGATGGGCTACTTCTTCCATCACTTGCCGCATATCGGTTTCTACTCCGTGAAGGCTCAAGCGCCCTATCAGGGTTTTGTGCCAGTCTTTTAGCGACATACTTATGGTAAATGATGTTGCCTTGTTGCCAGGCGCCAATATATTGGTAAGTTCGTTGGCTTTGTCTTTTTGCTCCAGGTATTGGGCTACTACTTGTTTTTGCTTTTCCAGGTATTCGGGTTGGTGAGGGTAACCCAACAGCTTAAACAAAGGGTCGTTTTGGGCATTGGTTTTAGACGATGTAAGCCTGGCAACAGTGGCTTCATTGTGGGCTACAAACTCTAGCGAAGTTTCTAAAGCACAACCTGCAATTAAAAAGGTAACGTGTTCGTCGTTGTAAACGCTCCGATGCCCATACTCTTGGATCAGGCGCTGGTTGTAGGCTGCGGCACTCTCTTGGTGGTCTTTGAAAGACAAGTAAGTCAGTCGACTGTTAAACTCTGCGTGTTGCTCATATACCGGACGAGTAGTGTCTATGTTCATCTGGTCAAACAATTGTTTTGCCTTGGCAGTAATCCTGCTTTTTTTGGTGATTAATACCCCGGTTTTTAGCACAAAAATATCGTCTACTATTCCATTGGCTGATACAATCATTTGTTTGTGCATTTGTTGGTAACGGGTACCCTTCCATAGTTTTTTATCCATATTTTGTAATGTAAGTCAGGGAACTATTTTTATACTAAAAACTTTATACTTTCGGCATCAATTCAAGCCATTGATATTTGCGTAAGCGCAACAAGTTAAAAAGATTCATGAAACACACTTTTACAATTCGACAAATTTTATTTTTACTCATCTTAGGAGTTTTGTATGCCTGTGGGGGCAAATCAGCAAAGCAACAAGCCAACCCTGACCTTAACAAACTTAGTTGGTCACAAATAGAAGCACAAGCCAAAGGGCAAACGGTAAATTTGATGATGTGGATGGGCGACCCGTTGATCAATGCCTACATGAAAAAGTTTGTACAAGCCCAATTAAAAGAAAAATACGACATTCGTCTGAATATCATCAGTGGGCAGGGCAAAGAGATACTATCGACACTGATTGCCGAAAAGGAGGCGGGCAAAACCAATAGCGAAATTGACATGATGTGGATCAATGGGGAAACTTTTTTTCAGTTAAAACAAATCAAAGCTTTATACGGTCCTTTTACAGCCCAATTGCCCAATGCCCGATTGATTAATTTTAACAGCCGTTTTATCAATACCGACTTCCAACAACCTGTCGATGGTATGGAATGCCCCTGGGGCAATGTGCAGCTGGCACTGATTTATAACAGCAATCAGGTAAAAAATCCGCCTAAAAACCTCAAGGAGTTAGAACAGTTTGTAAAGGCACATCCAGGCAAATTTACCCTAGGTACTGAGTTTACAGGCATTACCTTGCTCAAGTCTATGCTGATAGCCCTTGCCAATGACCCCAAAGATTTGTACGGAAAGTTTGACCAGGCAAAATACGATCAATACTCAGCAAAGCTTTGGCAGTACCTTAGGCGTCTTAAACCTTACCTCTGGAAAGCGGGCAAAACCTTTCCCTCTACCCTGGCAGCAATGCACCAAATGTTTGCCAATGGCGAACTTTGGTTTACCATGAGCAACAACGATTGTGAGGTAGACAACAAAATAGCTCAAGGCACTTTTCCGGCGTGGGCAAGGGCTTATGTGCTAGAGAGTGGTACTATCCAAAACTCGCACTACCTGGGCATTACTCAAACCTCACCCAACAAGGCGGCGGCAATGGTAGCCATCAATTATATGATCTCGCCCGAAGCCCAATACGAAAAGTTTAAGCCTGCCACCTGGGGCGATGGCACTGTACTAGCAATGGAAAAACTGCCCAAAAACTGGCAAGACAAGTTTGCCCAACTACCCACTCGCAAGTATGCCCCCAAACGTGCCGACATTCAACAATATGCCTTGGTGGAACTGGCACCTGAGTATATGATAAAGTTGCATGAAGATTTTAGGAAGGAGATCATTAGGCAATGATGGTTGTTGAATTGTTGCTACTTTAGGAGCAAATAGATAAAAAGCCCTGACTTATGTCAGGGCTTTGATGTTTTTAAACTTGTGATTGCTCCATCCTATCCAATATTTCTACGCTGTTGAGGGTATATTGCATTTGTTGAATGTGTGCCTGTAAAAACGTTTTTACTTCTGTATACGCTTGGTTTTCGAACAACTCTAATGAAGCATTGGCGTCAAGCGCTAATGCTTCTAATTGTGCATATAGGCTTTGCGCAAATAGGTTGATCATAGATTGAGGAATGGCTACATTTTGTAGCTCTGAGTTTAAATCAGTAAATTGCATACTGTAATGATTTATTTGTTGCAAAAAAGCCCTTGAGGGAAGTCTTCCAAAACATAACCTCTTGGGCTTACTTTCACCGTGAAAGCATAAACAAATATAATAAAACTGCTCGCCTTTTACAAGAAAAACAGTACTTTAATTCGCTGTAAATCAATCACTTAAAACTATAACAGAAAAGTTTTTAGCATCGCTTTGCGCTAATTCTTAATTCAAATACAAGCTTTTGGGTTGGCAGGTGTTGGTCTGGCTAAAGCCTGAAGACCAATACGAGGAGGTTGTTTTTGAGGGTGAATTGTCACCTCCCGCGAAGGTCTTAACGCAGAGTGACCTGAGCAATGCGAACCCCAGACTTTGAAAAATAACTTGTGTACGAATTTTTGGGTTGGGTATTGGTCTGGCTGAAGCCTGAAGACCAATACGAGGAGGTTGTTTTTGAGGGTGAATTGTCACCTCCCGCGAAGGTCTTAACGCAGAGTGACCTGAGCAATGCGAACCCCAATACTTGAAAAATAACTTGTGTATGGGTTTTGGTCTGGTTCCTCAAAAACCTGCCAGGATTCTTTGGCGTCATCATCAAGTTCTTAAAAACAAGTTACAAACTTGCCCTTATCAGGTTGCATGAAGATTTTAGGAAGGAGATCATTAGGCAATGATGATTGTTGCTCTTTAGGAGCAAATAGATAAAAAGCCCTGACTTGCGTCAGGGCTTTGATGTTTTTAAACTTGTGATTGCTCCATCCTATCCAATATTTCTACGCTGTTGAGGGTATATTGCATTTGTTGAATGTGTGCCTGTAAAAACGTTTTTACTTCTGTATACGCTTGATTTTCGAACAACTCTAATGAAGCATTGGCGTCAAGCGCTAATGCTTCTAATTGTGCATATAGGCTTTGCGCAAATAGGTTGATCATAGATTGAGGGATGGCTACATTTTGTAGCTCTGAGTTTAAATCAGTAAATTGCATACTGTAATGATTTATTTGTTGCAAAAAGCCCTTGAAGCAGACCGTCAAATCTTAGCTTCTTGGGCTTACTTTCACCGTGAAAGTATAAGCAAATATAATAAAAAACCTCGCCTTTTACAAGAAAAAAAGCACTTTAATCCACTGTAAATCAATCACTTAAAACTATAATAGAAAAATTTTTAGCATCGCTTTGCGCTAATTCTTAATTCAAATACAAGCTTTTGGGTTGGCAGGTGTTGGTCTGGCTAAAGCCTTAAGACCAACACGGGGAGGTTGTTTTTGAGGGTGAATTGTTTTCAAAAACCTACCTCCCATGAAGGTCTTACCGCAGGGTGACCTGAGCAATGCGAACCCCAAGACTTGAAAAACAACTTGTATATGAGTTTTTGGGTTGGGTATTGGTCTGGCTGAAGCCTTAAGACCAATACGAGGAGGTTGTTTTTAGGGTTGAATTGTCTTGACTTGCCACTCCTCTTGATAAACGATTTCCTGTGAAGGTGAGCTCCCTCATTCGTAATTAGCCAAGGCAGAGCTCCCTATGGTCGGTTCGTAATTGATTCATTCGTAATTTCTTTAGGGTTGAATTGTTTTCAAAAACCTCCTCCCCCGCGAAGGTCTTACCGCAGGGTGACCTGAGCAATGCTCACCCCAAGACTTGAAAAACAACTTGTATATGAGTTTTTGGGTTGGGTATTGGTCTGGCTAAAGACCAATACAAGGAGGGTAATTCGTAATTCGTAATTGACCCATTCGTAATTAAACCATCTTACCACAGGGTAACCTGTGCACTGCTCACCAAAGAATCTTCAATCAAAAAATATGAACATACATTCATAAGTAATTATTTTATATATTTGCTGTCTCTTGTAGGTGATTACACCTACAGTGTCTAATATTGAGTTTACTCTAAAAACAAAAGCAATGAACAAACTATTTTATATATGTATAATGGTGGTGATGCTGGCTGCTTGCGGCAGCAAAAAAAACAATGAAGCCGCCAATAATACCGAAGCCAACAACAACAAAACTACCACCAATGATCAGGTAAATACTGGGCAGTCTCAAACTACAGTGGTTGCCTTTACCAACATCAAGCCCGAAACATTCAAGCAGTTGATGGGTTCCAAGGTAGGCATTGTGTTGGATGTACGCACCAAGGCAGAGGTAGATAAAGGCAAGCTGCCCAAAGCAACTAATATTGATTTTTACAAGCCTGATTTTGACGACCAGGTAGCCAAACTCGACAAAAACAAGCCTGTGTATGTGTATTGTGCCGTAGGCGGACGCAGTGGAAAGGCCATGCAAAAAATGAAGGCAGCGGGTTTTAAAGAAGTATATAACCTGGAGGGAGGTTTTGGTGCCTGGCAACAATTGGGCTATACGATTGAAAAATAACCAATGGATAAATATTTAAAAGTAATTGCAGATTCTTTTACAGGTTATGCCCACTATTTATGGTATGAGATGACTCACCCATCGTGGCATAACTATTTTTATTACCTCATAGCAGTTTCTTTGCTAGTGTTAATACTAGAAGTGGCTGTGCCCTGGCGCAAACACCAGCCCCTGCTTAGAAAAGGTTTTTGGCAAGATACTTTTTATATGTTCTTCAACTTTTTCTTGTTTTCACTGGTGGCTTACAATGCCATTTCCAATGTATTTGTCGAACTGTTTAAGGACTTTTTGGCAATGTTTGGAGTTACAAATCTGGTGGCTATTCAGGTGAGTAGTTGGGCTGGTTGGCAACAGTTTTTGTTGATGTTTCTACTTGCCGATTTTATTCAGTGGGGAGTGCATGTCATGTTACATCGGGTCAATTGGATGTGGCAGCTTCATAAGGTACACCATTCGGTAGAAGAAATGGGGTTTGCGGCACACTTGCGTTTTCACCCTATGGAAACTATTATTTATAAGAGTATTTTGTATATACCGCTCACAATGATAGGGTTTGGAATCAAAGATTTTTTCCTGCTGCATGCCTTTACTATTCTGATTGGACACCTCAACCACGCCAATATTCGCTGGAGCTATGGTCTATTCAAGTACATATTTAACAACCCCCAGATGCACATTTGGCACCACGCCAAACACTTGCCTCAACAACACCCTTACGGGATGAACTTTGGCATTTCTTTAAGTATTTGGGATTATTTGTTTGGTACAGCTTATGTACCTCATTCGGGCAAAGACATCCCGCTGGGTTTCGACGAGGTAGAACAATACCCGGAGACTTTTTTAGGGCAACTAAAAGAGCCTTTCACAAAAAAATGACCCTGTAGAACCCACATTGTCAAGTAAACAGGGGGCAACCATTATGGCAATGCCCCCTTTGTTTTTATGTTGATATGCTTGGGCATAATTAAGATCAACTTACTCATTATAAGTTAGTTATACCTACTCATTAGGTGTGTTTAATGCTGCCTTGGTGCTTACCTACACTTCACACCCCCTCAAATAGTGAGGCTGTTTAAGATTTTTTCTTACCAAACTTCCCTTTGACAAAGTTTTTGAATTCACCGAAACGCTCTTTAGAGGTAAACACGCTTTTCATTACCTGAAAGTAGTCTTTGGTTTGAGGCTTGGTCACAGGAGGAGGCACGTCTTGCTGCATCTTGCGCGAAGCTTCCGCAATTTTGTGGTCTTCCACAATTTTATCAAAACGCTTCTGTCGTTCTTCCTGGCTTATGCCCATGAGCCGATCGGCTTCTTCGTAGCGCTTGTGGGCATCTTTGCTATAGCCCATGCTCTCTTCGAGCAAACCAAGGTTGTTTTGTACTATGGCATCGTCAGGGTCTAGCTCCAGGGCTTTGCGGTAATCATTCAATGCCCCTAGTTTATCGCCTACAGCTGCTCTCAAGTAAGCACGGCTGGCATAACGGTAGGCTTCCTGGGGCTCCAGGGCTACTGCCTTGTCCATGTCTTGCATGGCTTTTTTATAGTCTTTTTGGTGGTAGTATACCACGCCTCTTTCTGAATAAATAGCGGCAATATGAGGAGCAAAAGCAATCGCCTGGTCAAAGTCGCGGAATGCCTGGTCGAAATTGCGCAATTTGGTATGACTCAGCCCCCGCTGGTATAAACTTCCCACGTGGGTCATTTCTTTTGCCAAAGCTTGGGTAAACAAGTCTATAGCTTCTTCATACTTTTCTGCATTGTATAAAGTCATTCCCTCTTCAAAAAAACGATTGTTATCTGCCATTGCTATATGTTCAAGTTTGTAATGTATATGATGACGAATTATGAACAAAACCGTAAATTTAGTGATTTTGTTCAATAAAAAACCCCTTGAGCCTCCAATAGGCTCAAGGGGTTTTTTATTTGTTCGAAGCAATGCTACTTTGCCGCCTCTGGCTTCTCTATCACAAAACCCACACTCATAAATCCAGTCAGGCTCATTTTAGACACGAGCGCTACATCAAAAGTATACTTTCCTTTTTCGGCAAAACTGTACCCTTTTTCTACAAAAGAGGTAACATCTACAATGTCACCGGCTACCTCTCCCACTAGCTTACCCGCGCTATCTTTCAATTGAATCTCTTGGTTTTTAGCTGTTTTCTTACCCGATGGCGAAGTAATGGTGACTTGTACAGTGACCGACGGATGTGCAATTTTTGCGTGGTGACGCAACACTACCCCAAGGTTAAATTTAGATTGGGCATCGTCAATTTCTACCTCAAATTTTTTCACATCACTGGCTTCCCAATTGAGTATGTCACGTTTTGCTACCTCTTGATGCTTTTCATAATACTTGGCTTTGCATGACCACATACAGAAAGACAAAAGGCAGATTGTCAATACCGAAAAGATGTTTTTCATATCGTATAAATTTGTTTAATTGATTGAATATTATACAAATATAGGACTTGAGAGTGGAGAGAAATAATGCAATTGGTATCAAATAGAAAAAGTCTTCTTTGACAATACCAAAGAAGACTTCACTAAACTAACCCATTCTATCTGTTACTCTTTTGAGCGCCCGCTCGCATAAACAAGCGGGTGCACCTGGTTCTTTCAAAGCTTTACAACTTTGTTGGGTTATACAGGCATTTCTAGTAAGGCTTATGCAAAGCCATATTTAAAAAGTTTTTCATGGAAATGGTTTGACACAAATGTAGGAGGTTTGTTCTCAACTAAGTTGTCAAAAACTGCTATTTCATTTTAGCATATATGATTTTTAAGGGCAAACCCTCGTATGCCAACACATTGGTGTAAGTTAGGTTCGCAAAACTTCCCCATAGCACTCGCTCACTTTATGCTTATTATGCCTATTTGCCCCAAAACACCACAGCATATTTCTATTGACACTGGTGAAAAATGAGGTGCACAAAAAAACCTGTCTGGACATATCATCCTGACAGGTTTAGTTTCTTTATAATATATTATTTCAATGCTTACTTTTTTTGAGCCGATGTTGGTTGATATTAAGCATTGCTTTGGATCATATCGCCCAGAAAATACACCCAGCCAGTGGTCACCGGGCTCCAAAAAATCGCACTTACAAACATATAAGGGACAATACGCTTCCAGCTTTCGCCATAATAAGTGGCAATGAGTGGGCCACCTATAGGCATAAATATTACCGGGGTAAGAAAAGCCACTCCAGCAAGCCCGTATTTGCGCCAAATACGCACCGTACGGCGTCTATTTTTGGTAAACAAACGCTTGGGTTTAAAATATCTATTGAATATTTTTTTCTTGATTTGTTCACCCAACAATGACAGTAAAATGGCACTGATCATCATCCCTATTACTGTAAGGACACAAGATTCTAAAAACGAAAGTCCGTTGGCAATGCTAATCAGCGGCCCAAACAAAAACTTGAACATACTCCCCGCTATTACGCTCAAATATTTTAGCCAAAGCTCCATACCTATTAATTATTAAATTATCTATGATAAATAACACATAAACTTTAAAAACGGCTCTCCTTTGTTATTGTTTAAAGCTTTTCGCCAAAAGCCAGGTCACCAGCATCGCCCAACCCTGGCACTATGTAAGACTTGTGGTTCATTTCTTCGTCAACATCACCCATCCAGAGTTTAGCCTGAGGCAAAGCTTCCTGCACATAAGCTATCCCTGGTTTACTGGCAATGATAGACACAATGTGTAGTTGGGCGGGGGTGCCATAACGCAACAACTGCTCATAGGTAGACACCATAGATTTGCCCGTGGCAAGCATAGGATCAATCAATATCAACACCCTGTCCTGGAGGCTGGGAGTAGCAGTATAGCCTTGTACTATGTCAAAAGAATTGTCTGCTTTGTGCGCTCCCCGGTAGGCTCCTATAAAGGCACTCTCAGACTTATCAAATATACTTAAAAAACCATTATAAAGGGGGAGAGAAGCCCGCAGGATGGTAGCGAGTACGGGTTGTTTTGTCAAAAGCTGGGTAGGAGCTTCACCCAAGGGGGTTTTTACCGAGGTTTGACTGTAGGAAAGTTGCTTTGAAATTTCATACGCAAACAAGCTCCCTAAACGCTCCATATTGGTACGAAACCGAAAGCTGTCTTGTTGAACGTGTATGTCTCTTAGCTCGGCTATAAACTGGTTAGCGATAGAATTGGTATTGGTAAATACAAACATATAATCAATAATGGTTCTGGGGTGCAATATACGACTAAGCTTTTATAAATGATAAGATTGTAGTCTAAAGGGATTATTTGGTTTGATGGTTGACGCTTTGCAAACCATTGTACCATACATTTACAGAATCATTCAGCCCAGGCGCACCTACAAGAAAAAGCTCAAGAGAAAGACAAGTAGGCAATATATTTGAATTATATTGGGATGTTCTTAATTTTAAAAGACCATAGTAATCATTTGCAGCTAAAACTTCACGAACAAGTTTTATGATTGGCATGATTACCTCACATTCTAAACACTTATCATGCATACAGTATCAAAGCCCAGAGTTAGTTTAGAGGAACGCATAGAAATTCTCAAAAATGTGGATATTTTTTCTACTACCAACGAAAAAATCCTGGCAAATATAGCCTCTAAGCTCAAAGAAGGTATTTTAAAAGCAGAACAAGCTGTTTTTCATAAAGGTGATCAGGGCGAAGCTATGTATATCATTGCCGATGGCGCCGTAAAAGTGCATGACAAAACTTATGTGTTTGCGGTATTGCGCAAAGGACAGGTTTTTGGCGAATACTCTATGTTAGACACTGAAGCACGCTCAGCGTCGGTTTCGGGGGTAGTAAAAACCCGTTTACTCAAGCTGGAGCAAAGGACATTTTATGAAGTAATGCTGGGGCAAATAGAGATTTTACGAGGCATTTTACAAGTACTCATCAAGCGGTCACGCAGGCAAAACTACTTTGAAGAAAAACTCGCCGAAAGTAACCGGTTGATCCAAAGAAAAAAAGAACAAATTAAGCAGGAAAAAGCCAAATCAGATGAACTGCTTCTCAATATTTTGCCCGAAGATATTGCCGAAGAATTAAAAGCAAGTGGACGCTCTGAGGCACGCAACTACAACACGGTATCGGTATTATTTGCTGACATCAAAGGATTTACCACAGCGGCCGAAAAAATGTCGGCAGCCGATGTAGTCAAACACCTTGAGTATTATTTTACTGCCTTTGACGAGATCATGGAAAAGTATGAGCTTGAAAAAATAAAAACTATAGGCGACGCTTATATGGCAGCCGGGGGCATACCCCAACCCAATACCAGTAACTCTCTAGAAATGGTGTGCGCTGCCCTGGAAATGCAAAACTTTATGCGCCAGCACAAAGAAGCACGTCGTAGCTCCAATGATTTGTGCTGGGAGCTAAGGCTAGGCATCAACACAGGGCCGCTGGTGGCAGGAGTCATTGGCAAAAATAAGTTTGCCTACGACGTATGGGGTGATACAGTAAATACAGCCAGCCGTATGGAAAGCAATGGAGAAGTAAACAAAGTAAATATTTCGGGGGTAACCCACCAACTAGTCAAAGACTATTTTGAGTGTGAATACCGGGGCAAAGTAAATGTAAAAGGCAAAGGTGAGGTAGACATGTATTTTGTAAATCGTATCAAACCCGAATTTGCCAGTGACCAGGAGGGCGTGAAGCCTTCTGCTGAATTTATAGAAACTGTAAAAGAGATAAGGGCAGGCAAACGCCAATAGTGGCAAAAGAATTGCGCATTTTTAATACCTGGCATTTGTCAGGTAATTACACCAAAAAATACATTATTCAAACAGATTGCAAAACAGCTCAAAGAGAAGCTTAATGAGGGAGAAACAAGGAAAGATACTGACTATTGTGTTGTTGTGCCTGATAGCACAACACAGTTATGCACAAAAAATTCACCTGGACAGTGTACGTCAAGCATTGTTTACCACACGCAACGATACCGCCAAGGCTATTCTACGCATGGACTACGCCTTGACTTTGGTAAAACTGGATGGTACTCCGGGGCAAGTAGTAGCCTATAACAATGCGGCGCTTTATCACGCCAAATTGGGCATTAGCATTGCCAAAAGACTCAACGACCCTAAAACTTTGTCGAGGGTATACACCTTTATGGGGCAAATACACGAAAATGCCAAAGGGGGCGATTATGCTAAAGCAGTAGATAACTATACCAAAGCACTCCAAATATTTAAAGAACGCCAAGACTCTATCAGTCAGGCAGATGTGCTTATTAAACTTGCCAGGTTTTATTACAATTTTAATTACCTCAATACCGACTATTACGACAAATCGTTGGAAACCGCTCAAAAAGCCATTCAAATTCTGGAGGTATTTTTTCAACAAAACAAATTGAGTGACCCCTGGTTGGTCAAGTTTTCGGATATGTATGAAACCGTGGGCGATATTAAAGCCTGGAAAGGAGGTGATAATCAGGAGATTTTGAATAGTTATGAAAGATCGCACGAAATAAGGAGCAGTATTGACGATGATAAGCTCAAGGGCAAATCGCTAAAGTATGACTATATGCTGCGCTTTAGAGATTCGCAAAAAAAAGCCGCAGATCAACGCTTATGGGCAGCCGTTATTGGCTTGGTGCTTATTTTGGTATTTGCGGCTTTTATGGTGTATGGGTTCTTTTTGCTGCGCAAAAAACGAAATGATCTTGCAGAGCAAAATATAAAAATAGAACGCATGAACGCTGAAATTAAGCACCGAAGCGAAGAAATCATGGAGCAAAGTGAACAGTTGAAACTAGCCAACGAAGAGATTAATATAGAAAAAGACAAGTCGGACAAGCTATTGCTCAATATTTTGCCCAGTGATGTAGCCGAAGAACTCAAAATAAACGGAAAGTCACAGGTACGCAATTATGACATGGCCACCGTTATGTTTACCGACTTTAAAGGATTTACCAAAATTGCTTCGTTTACCGATCCAGCAGAAATTGTAAAAAATCTGGATACTTGTTTTGCTGCTTTTGACCAAATTATTGAAGAATATAATCTAGAAAAAATAAAAACTATAGGTGATGCCTACATGTGTGTAGGCGGCATACCTAACGAGAACAAAAGCAATGCTGTAGATGCTACTTTGGCAGCGTTAAGCATTAGAAAGTTTATGGCCGACTTCCGTACCGAGAAACTCTTAAGGGGTGAACAAGTTTGGGAGCTGCGCCTGGGTATCAACACTGGGCCTTTGATAGCAGGGGTGATTGGTACCAAAAAATTTGCCTATGATGTATGGGGCGACACCGTAAACACGGCAAGCCGAATGGAAAGCAATGGGGTGGTAAACGAAATTAGTGTATCTCAGGTCACTTATGAGCTGGTAAAAGATTTCTTTGAGTGTGAGTATCATGGCAGAGTGCAGGCAAAAGGCAAAGGAGAAATAGATATGTACCTTGTCAAAGGTATCATACCCGAACTGTCAGAAAGTTATGAAGGGATCAAGCCAAATGAGTTGTTCAGAGAGAAAATGGCTGAACACGGTTTGATAGACGCATAATTTTATGTTTTATTTTGACCAAACAGTATAATCATTTAAATTTAGCCAAATACTTGCATACTTTTTTAGATTTGAGAAGCTGACCTCACTTCATCAAACATATTTGGCAATCAGACCCTTAACGAAGACTTAAAAAGATGATAATTGCACCAAAGAAAATAGAGAAGATAAAAGTAGCTACCGGCATTTATTGGGTTCAGGTTCCAGAAGTCCGCCTATACATTTTGTGTGGCTGTCCGGCAGATAGTGTAAAGCATCTTAAAAAACGAGGGCTGATTGCCAAAGTAGAAAAAGACGACCTTGAGTTTGAGACAGGGCCCAATGCTATTTTATTGTCCGATGCACTGCTCCAAAACGGAGGCTTCTCTAATCTTGCCGAGTTTCCTATTCTGCAGATGCTTTACTCACAGGGCATGCACATTCCCAAACACCCCAACAATACCGGGCTAAAGCCACTAATGATGGGAATCGACGAACAGTTGGTGGCGCAACTTGCCTATATTCACCGGGGCAATTACGGGCTCATTACCAAAGACGAAATAATGGCCACGGGTATGTCAGACGAAATGGCCGAAGAAATTATGCGCTTTAAGCTTAAGTTTGCTTTTGGCAAAATAACCACCCCCGACCAACTCGTAGACCAGCTTTCGCTGAATAAAGGCAAAGTAGAGATTCGGAATGGCGTATATGTGGAGCGCAAAGGTTTTAACAAGTACGAGTTTAGCTACCAAGACAATAGTGTAAGTGTAAACCTGAACCTGAAACCCACCGAAGAATACGAAGCACCTTATTACCTGGGCTATCATAACATCAAGCGCGAGTACTTTGCTGTGTTGCACACCGGAGAAGGAAACGCCTGGGATGTAAACCGACCTTGTATGGCAAGTGTGGTAATGTTTCAGGGTAAAATTTACCTGATCGATGCAGGCCCTGACCTCATGACCAGCCTCAATGCACTGGGCATTAGTATCAACGAAATAGAAGGTATTTTTAATACCCATGCCCACGACGATCACTTTGCTGGTTTAACCGCTTTTTTGAAGTCTGACCACCGCATCAAGTACTTTGCGTCACCACTGGTAAGGGCATCAGTTGCCAAAAAACTCAGTGCGTTGATGTCTATTCCCGAAGAAAGTTTTAATCACTATTTTGATGTGCAAGACCTTGCCCTTGACGAATGGAACAACATCAATGGGTTGGAGGTAAAGCCGATGCTGTCGCTGCACCCTATAGAAACCAATGTATTTTATTTCCGTACTTTTTGGGACAACACCTACCGTACTTATGCGCATTTGGCGGACATTTCATCGTTGAAAAAACTCGATTCGATGTTCGATGATCGTTTAAGCAATGATGCTTCTTACCAACTCTACCAGAAAATAAAAGATGCTTATTTTGCGCGTACTAACCTCAAAAAAGTTGACATTGGGGGCGGCCATGTACACGGTGAAGCCCACGACTTTATAGACGATATGTCGGACAAGATTGTGCTGGCTCATACTGACCAACCCCTGACCGATACCCAAAAAGAGGTGGGTTCGGTGGCACCCTTTGGCAGTGTTGACTTGCTCACTCCTACCAACCAAAATGTGCTGACCAAGTTTGCTTATGATTACCTCAAGTTTTACTTTCCTAACACCCCCGATTACGAACTTGCTATATTGGTCAACTGTCCTTTTATTACGATCAATGCAGGTACTACCCTGTTTCGCAAGGGCAAGCAGCCCGAATATATTTATTTACTGCTCACGGGGTTTGTCGAGCTTATTTTTGAGATGGGTATCCGTAATTCATTGTCGGCAGGGTCGCTTATTGGCTACTACATCGATGACCGCGAAATAGCGGCCAAAGCTACTTGTATTACCTCTTGTTATGTACAGACAGTGCAAATACCCACCACCCTTTACAAAGATTTTGTGCGCCGCAACAACATGGTGCAAAAGCTAGACGAGGTAGAGTCTTTGGTACATTATCTGGAGCGTACCTGGTTGTTTGGCGATAATATTTCGTTGCCGGTATACATCAAAACTGCCCAATTGATGAGCAAACAATCTTACAAAAAAGGAGACCAATTTGACTTGCGTCAAAACAAGGCATTGTATATCGTAAAAAGCGGTAAAGCAATGGTAGACTCGGAGAGTAAAACTTATGTATGCGAAGATTTTTTTGGTGCTGAGGCGTTTTTTGCTCCAGTTGATCAAGACTACAAGGTATACTTTCCGGAGGATAGCGATGTATATGTGTTACCGCTGGATCACGCCATTGATATTCCTATCATTTATTGGAAACTTACCGAAACTTTTAATAAACGCCAGCAAGATATAGACGAATAAGGAATATCCCTTTAAAACTTGCATAGTATCGTAGCAAGTCGACCAACATACACCGATGTTGGCTCAATTATGATATGGAGTGTTGGGTACTTTTTACTGACCCTCCACTTGCTGTATACTACACTTAGTGATCTGGAAAAAATAAGATGTGCCAATTCAAGAAAATATATTGTTCTCAGACGATTCAAAAAAAACGGTGCATAGCCAAAGCTATGGAGCTTTTTTTTTGAGAAGAATGAGGGCAATAGATACACTTTAATGGCTCAAATTATTTATGAAAGATCACTTATCCATCTTTTTGAAACTTAAAAATAGGATACCCACTAAAGTTTTTGTTTTTTTCGATTAACCTAAAACGACAACTTTGCACAATGGTTAGCAGGTCTTTTTCCTGTACAAAGGGGGCATTGCAATTTTTGTCAGGACAGTTTTGAGGTGAGTCAGATGTTGCCAAACCATCACGAATAAATAAATACCCCCCTGGTTTGAGCTTTTGGTAAATATCAGCTATCATTTCTTTTTTGTACCTAAAGGCATGGAAGGTAGCATTGGTATATATCACATCAAAAGTTTGGGTGGGCAAATTAGTTTGCCGCAATCCGCCTATGGTGAGGTGGTAAGTATTTTGTTTGGGCAAAGACACTCCGCTTTGTTGGCTATAATACGCCAAAACCTTGTCTAGTTCTTGCCGATTGAGGCAAGTAGTGTCAATGTCTTGAATATAATAAGTTACGCCTTTGGTAAGGGTAGAAATCATCACCGAATAAGCCCCACCCGATGCGCCAATGTCGGCGAAGGTAGTACCAGGCTTTAAGCCAAGTATTTTTACCAGTGGGGCAAACGATTTCTTGATTTGTTTTTGGCTCAATACTGCTCCACATTTATAAGGCTTGGTTTTGGGCGAACAGGCAGTAAACCACCCCATACAGGTACACAAAGCCAACGTATAAGCTTTCATTAGACACAAGTAGTTAATTCAACAGAGATAACACAAGTATTCAAAGATACGTTTGGCGGAGAGTTTAGGTGCATCAATTAATGTTGATAGCCCAAACTTACACTTACATGTTCCCACTCTTAAAAATCATATTCGAAAATTTTCTCTCACCCTAGAAATTCATTATATGTATGCATCATTATGTTTCAAATAATTGATCAACACTCTGCTTTTTAAGTTTTTACGAACTACTTCATATTTACAGCAATGGAGCACCAACACAAAAAAGCCAACACGGGTCAGACCAATACCAAACATCGGGTGATTGCAGCTTATAAACCCAAATCAATGCTTCATACTCAAAAACTTTCCCTTCATAAACTAGGCAAATAGAAAGCGCCAGTAACCCCTATTTTTGTGCAATAAAGACTAAATTTTACTGCACATGCATTTACTCAAAACTCCTACCCTCTCAATTATGGCAAGTGAGAATACCACTGCCAAAATAAAAACCAAATATTATTTGCCAACTTTATTGGTAAAACCCCAGTGTAAATTACTGATAATCAGCAGATATCTAAACTCCCATTTGGTAAACTTTCACTATTCAAATAGTTATTTTTGCATAATCAAGATGTTGAAAGCATCGTGTTCTGCTCAGGCTACACATCAGGTGTGACACAATGCCTCTTAACACCTTTGCTCACCTTCGTACCCACACCCAACCTGCTGATACTCTATCGATAAGAAAAAAAGAGGGAGGTTTTATCCTATGCTTTGCTTACGCACAAAAGTTATGTGATTGCTTCCTTTAAACAAAAACTAGTAATTGATCAATAAACACTTATAGTACGCTGAATAATTGTTCACTGGCCTACATTATAAAACTTAAGCAAATTACACTCAAGTAAAAATGGAACACCAACACACCTCTGCTAATACTAAGCTAAAAAAGGATACTACTTTACTAAACGATGAGAATGATTTTTTTGAAGAGGGTACTAATTTTGAAGAAACTGTATTTGAGCCAGGTACTGGCTTTCAGAAAGAACCTCAGCTATTTTTTAAAAAGCCTCAAGGCGATCCCAAACCTTTTTTAATTGATGTAGATGGTGATCAAATTCCAGAACTAGAAGTTGCTTTCTCAAGGATAGATCCGCAAAAAATGAAGGTACAGGTAAAATATTTACCTACTGGCGAATCGAAAGAACTTGTATTTAAACATACAAATGAATTTATAGTTCACCATCAAGATCCCTCAGATGGCAAAACACCGTACAAATTTTATCTTTGGGTACCTGACTATACCAAAGTTTTTTATGCCAACGATAAGCAATGGCACACTCCTACCGAAGACGAAATAAAAGCAGAAGAAGCCTGGCAAAGAATAAAACCAGGTACAGACCACCTAAAGCCCCAACCACAACTTAAGATAATACCAGAAGATTATCTTAGTATTCAATTTCAAGAAAATACGGGCATATATAGCTATAAAATTGAGCATAAAACTCACCATGGTCTACAAGCGAGTCAAATTCTGATCCCTAGTATACATGAATTTAACAAGTTTGGCAACAAAACAACCGAGGGTACTCCACCTTCAAGGGGCATTGTAAGAGATACTACCGACAAAAGAAAAAATGTTGAACAAACCAAAGATCGTTCGGTATCATCTTATACGATACCGATAGAGGTAGGAAAAATTGGTGCTGCTGGCACCAAAGCAGACCATAACAAGCACCATTACATCATGACCATCCAAAAATCGCCTGAGGACAATGGGATGGCGGCAGTGTCTATGTCGGGGTGGGCAGGCACACGACTGGTGCCCATTCCGGGTAAGTTTACCGAGGTAAAACGGGCTGTGGTAACCGAAAACGCCAATCATCTGGAGCTTTTATTTAAAGGCAAAAAGTATAATACTACATTGCGCATTTATCAACAATACCTTATGTTGAGCGAAAAAAACAGCAAGGGAACTAAAGATGAGATTTTTTCGCTGAACGTATACGTTGACCCCTTGCCTGAAAACCACTGGGATGTATCTTCAGATTCGCAGGGCTACTTTGGTCAAAAACTGATTACCTACAAGATTCAACAGATTAATGGTAAGTATTTGCCTTATCATAACAAAAATGACCAATATACCGATGAGGGTGAGTTTCATCAGCATGCCACTAAAGATGCTCGTAAAAAAATCGAAGATCAGCCTTCGTCTTCGTCCAAAGAAGAAGAGTTACTCAACATACGCCTCAGAGAAACTCAGCTAATAGGGGCCGCACTAAAGGGCAAAGTATTCAAGGATGTCAAAAATAGGGAAATTTCTGGCGATCAGATTTTTATGGATTACCTTGACTTGGTAATAGCAGTGCACCGTATGAGCAGTCTTATGAAAAAAACCGGAGAGCCTCAAGATATGGTGACACTGGCAATGCTCAAAGATGCCCAAAACAAAGCTTATCGATTTTGGCGCACCTTTGGTGGCTTTGTTTTGGTAGGAGTAAACCTACCCAACTATAGCAAACAATCTTGTCACCACTCAGGAGCCCCAAAAAAAGAGCAACTCATTTTTAACGTACAACGAATGCCTGATTACATTGGCAATCGCGATTGGGTAAGGGTGAACGCAGTACTAAAATCGTTTCACGCTATGCTAGAATCAAAGGTTTTGATACATAAAAGGAATGAGATAAGAGAACTTTATGATAAAAAAGCCGAGGCCGATGCCGAAAGAAAAGCCAGAATCAAAGGAACGAAGGTCTCGTCAGCCGATGTAGCAAACGCTCGCGAAAAATATGAACGCGAAGAAGCTCAGGTAACCCAAAGTGCAGAAGGGAATTTTAACTTGGATACGCGTTACCAGAAGTTTTTGCAGGAAGAAAAACCTCCGGGTGAGGTATACCGGGCAAAGGCGTTGTTTTATCCTGAGTACCTCAATGTAGGACCGGGCAACAAACAACCTACTTCTATAGATTTACCTCTGTATTATTTCCAAAAAAATGGGTATTGGCACATCGTGAGCCTGGTAAACAAAGAAGCTGGTAAGCTTTTCAAAGCTACAGAATACGCGGTACAAGATGGAGAAACGCATCCGCCAGATGAGATGTTTGCCACCCTTGACCGAGACGACCATTTGCCTAAAGGTTTGCTGTATTATGAAACCCACGACGGGCATAGTAGCCAAATTGCCATTACCAGCCATACTCCCTGGTGGAAATATATGGGTTACATTGCTTTGGCCATTTTTTTACTGGGGCTGATTGTAGCCACTGGAGGAACCGCCGGAATAGCGACGGCATCGTTGGCGGGTGAATTGTTTTTTGCGGCAGGAGTGATAGGGGCAGCGGGTGCTATAGGCAGTATGGTAGACGAGTACCAACGAGGCTCTACCACGGTGAAGTCTTTTGCAGTAAACCTGCTAGATATAGTAGGGGCATTTATAGGGGCGGTAAAAATGCTAAGGGGAGCTTCTATGATCAAAGCTGCTAACCGAGCCAAAGCAGGGGTCAACCCTGGCTTTCTAAGTAAAATAGGGATCAAACAGTTAGGCGGACGTTATCGTTACTTAATGCTTGAAAAAATCGACTTGGGTGTAGATGCTACTATGGTATTGATTGGTACTACCGATGGCTTTGCCCAAATAGTGAGTATATTAGAAGGCCCTGGAACGTTGAGCGAGAAGATGACAGACGTGGCAGCTATATTGCCATTTATAGCCATGCAGGGGGGTATATTTGTAGGTACTGTAAGGGGGAGGCTGAAAACTATAGATGATGTACAAAAAGGAAAGATAATAGAAGGGCTAAACCTGAAAAGCGCTAAAAAAACTAATGGCAGTGATGTAAAATCGGTACAAGACCTTGACCCGAATGAGTTTCCGGCAATGACCAAACTCAAAACCGGCGAAAGTATATTTAGCAAAGAAACCATCGAGCACGTAATGGGTTTGGTACGTCGCCCACAAGACTTTGAGCCTATAGCCCGTGCCGTCGAAAAAATGGATCAATCGCGCCTAAAAGCACTTTGTGCCCGTTTTTCTGAAAAAAATGTACTTTATGCTCTTTATTATTTTGACGGAGACTTTTACAAGGCACACCGACACTTGCTAAAAAACAAAAGCCTTTTTAACGATCAGGGGTATAATGTATATATGAACATGAAGGTGTATGAAGACCTCAACGGACAAATGAAAGGGGCTACCCTAAGGCAAAGGCGGGCAATGGCTACCAAAACTATGAGGGCAAAAACTAAGTACACACGCTTAAAAAACGCACATAAAAAAGCCGTAAAAGACCAAAGTAACGAGAGTAAGCATTGGACTGAAGCCCAGGAAAAACTCGCCAAATTGAAAGCTGCCCAAGCTGAAACACAAAAAAAACTGGATGGCTTACCTGAAAAGATAAAAAACACGGAAAAAACCTTGGCAAGCAATGAAGCTGAAGCCGAAAGCTTCGGTAAGTTGACAGAAGCAAAACCTTGATTGATGAAAAGGAGTTGATGCCTGGCAAAAAACCAAGATGAGCACCTGGGTCGAGTAATAAGCAACGAAAAGCTAACGGCACGCGAAGAACAAGCTGAGAATTGAGCAAAACACTCGAATTGAAAAAAACATATGATGATGCCATTCAGTTTACAAAAACTACAGACGACGACTAAACTGCCCAAGCACGATGCCAATGCCCGCAAAACTAAGCGAATAGATGTACAGAAGATGCTTTCATAAAACACAACAAGCCAATGCCGATGCTTTGACTTGCTCAACAAACCAGGCAAAAAAATCTGGAAACCACCAAAGAACAATTGAACAAACAAGAGGCTATAGTAAAACAAGAAACCCAAAAAGGAGCAGCATACGCCAAGGCTGCCCAGGTGATAAAAAAAGGCATAGCTTTGCGCAAAAAACTGGATAAACTACACATAGAACGCAACCAACTGCTAGACCTGGTACAAGGCACCGAAAAGCGAATACAGAAATTGCGTTTAGAACTTCTGCGCAAACGAGGGGGCAAGGCAAGCCTGGAGCGCGAAATACACGAACTCACCGCTACCAAAAACCAGCAACAGGCGCTGGTAGTGCAAAAAGACCTCGATATAGCCCATATCGAGCAAGCACTTGCCAAGTTTGCCAAAGAAGAGAATGCTTATACTTTAAACATTAAAAAAACAATTGATGCGAATGACCTGCAAGACGAAGCCAAAGTGGTGCAAATGCTACAGCAAAATGTAGCTCCCAAAGACTTGGAACAACTGAAACGGTTTATAGAGGTACAAGCAAAACAAGTACAATCGCAGAAAGACCAAGGATTACACGCCGACCAACAATTCAAAATCAAAGAAAAAGAGGCAAAGGATTTAATCGAAATAAAAATTCCCTTAGCAAAAGAGCAAGAGTTGCTCAACAAACAACTTGCCCAACTACAAAGCAATAAGCCACTTCCGAAAGGAAAAAGAGGGCAGAAAAAAAAGACTAAAGGAGGACAAAACAGAAAAGATCAAAGCAAAAAAGATAGAAGAAAAAATATTAATAAAAGGTTGAAAGAACTGGAACCAGAGCTTGCTACTGTACAAAACAAGTTGGATGCAGCAATCAATGCCCAAAATGGTTTGAAGGCAAAAAAGATAGAAGCAACTGCCAAACATACCCAAGAGGAGGCAAAGCTGAAGGTATACCAGGAGTTTTATAAGTTACAAAAAAACATAGCTGCGGGTAAACAAAACATCGCCAATACTCGACAAGAGTTTCACCGTTTAAAAGGAGAGTTGAGTGCTGCCAGTCGGGAGCTCAAACAAACAGATGCTGCCATTACTCACTACAGGGCACCCATTAAACAGTCTCTCAACGAACAAGTAACCAAGCTGAATGAATTAGAACAATTGGCTAAGAAAGAATACGACGGATTCTATAGGTCGTATGGACGAGTAAAAAAAGCCCACACCCAAGCCCAACAACATTATGATATGCTACAGCGGGTAAGCAAAGAAGAGTACGCCCTGTCGGTAGCTGAAGCAAAGCGAGCCAAAAAAATAGTTAACCTGATCGATGTATTGATTACTTCAGGCAAGGCAATTTTAAAACAATCGGCAGGCATCAACCCGCCAGTGTTTAAAGCTTGGTGGAAGGTAAACAAAATTCTAAGAAAACTTCTCAACCCCAGCAAAGGCAAGGCAGTAAAAGACCTGACCCAACAGGAAGCTTATGCCATTGCCGAGCAAAAAAAACTGGAGAACTTTCTGAAAAATTATGTAAGCAACTCTGACACATTGCCCAACGACGAAGCCAGCTTGTGGCAACTTTTGTTTAAAGTGCTGGAGGGTACGGGCAAAAGCCATTATACAGGCAACAAGTGGAGCGACTTGCTCGATGCTTTGGTAAGCATAAAAAAAGAAAATGCAAGCATACAAGTTTTACAAACCAATATTGCCCAACTAAATGCCAAAATTAGTGCCTTCCCCGTTATTTCATTGTCTGGAGAATTGTCGTTGAGCGAAGCCGAACTGCTTGATAAGATGGATGATATAATTGCCGAAAACGAAAAAAACAAAACAAGTAAGGCAAGTAAAAAACAGAAGCAAACGCTTAGCCCCAAGGAAATACAAGAAATTATGGATTTTATGAATAAAAACGCGAAACCAAAAGAAAATTAGTACGCTATTTTTTCACCACCAAAACTGTACTTTCAGCTTTTATACTAGGATTAAAGTGATTACCTGCGGTGAGCTCGTCACAGCAAGCTGCTGTAGATTCGGTTCACAAGTAATCAAACCTTTATATCACGTTGATTTTCAGTAATTTACAAAAAACGTGGTTAAAAATAGCAAGCGACAAGTTCCGTTTTTAAAATCCTGAAAAGCACAAACACTTGACTTGCAAGGTCTTCTTTTTTATAATCTATGACTTAAATTATTTATTCAAAGTGGACAGTTATATTTGTGCCAAGGCTTTTGTCTGGGACAAAATGTATTTTTATGATTAAATATTTATACTTGATTGCATTTTTGATATTTTATATGACAGATACTACCTGCGCCCAACGCCATGATGTGTGGACATATACCTTGAACTGGGCAGAAAACCATAGCGTAGGCAAAGACCGCCACCTTGCCCTGCGTTGCCTTGAGCACATACTGGCACACGATTCTACTGTAGCAAAGGCACATTACCTTAAGGCAAACATTATAAGAAAGTGGGGTTGGCGTATTCAAGCCCTCCAACACTACAGCGCCGCCCTCCGCCACCAACCCAAGCTGGCAAAGGATGAACTTTTTATGAACAAAAAATATGTGCTCGAACTACACCTAAAAAAACATGAGGAAGGGCATCATACCATAGACCTGTTGCGCACCCACTATCCCCTCAAAGTGAGCTACTACCATAGCAAAGCCTTGCTCTATTGGCATCAAGGTGCTTATGATCAAGCCATTGCCTTGTATGACCAAGCCATTGTCATTGCCCCCCAAGAAGGAAGCCTTTACCTACAACGAGGAGACACATACCAGCGGAAAGGAAACGACACCCCTGAAAAAAACTTGGATGCCAAAGAAAAAGCCTACCGAACCGCCCTGAAAGACTACCAAACCGCCTTGACCAAAAACCTGGAAGCCACAGATATAACCACATGCAAAGAAGCGATTAAATATTGTCAGTATGAGCTGAACCAGGTGCTGACACACAAACAAAAACAAACCCAATGGGCAACAAAAATAGCCCCCTGGACCGCGCGCATCAAGGCTGACCCCAACAACTACCAAGCCTATTGGGAACGTGCCCACCATTACGAACAAGCGGAACGCTACCAGGAGGCAAAGCAAGATTTTGTAAAAGCCCTGGAAAACCCTGCCATTAAACCTGAGATACGACACTATTTGCTCGACAAAAAAGCTTCGTGCGAACGGCATTTGAAGCAATACGACCAGGCAATTGCTACGATAAACCAGACCATTGCCTTAGGCAAAAACCCTGATGGTGCCTTGTTTAGCCGCCATTATATTTACTATTACGCGGGCGACTATGCCCGCTCGCTTGCCGATATTGATAGTTTGTTGGCAAAATACCCAAAAGATGGTATTTATTGGGGAGCCCAAGGCGAGGTACTCTTTAAGCTAGAACGCTATGCCGACGCCTGGCAAGCCTACAAAAAGGCAATGGAGATAGGAGGGCTCAAGGCATATACCGACGAAAACGTAGCCGCCTGCAAACTTGCTCTGGGGCTGACCGACAACCGCAAAGCATTGATGGATACCCTCAAGGGTTATTACTGGAGCTATGAACTGGACAAGGGACTTGCCTTTGCCGATACCTTGTTGGCAAAGTACCCTCAAGACGCTGAGATATATTTTTATAAGGGGCAAATGTACAAGCAATATGACAAGTACCCAGAGGCAATTGCTGCCTACCAAAAGGCGCTCGAACTACAACCTAACTACGCCCAAAATGAAAAGTTTGTAAATAACCAGGCTACCATGTACGAGTACTCTGGGCAACTTAAGCAAGCCATTGCTGGCTATGAGGCAGCAGCAAAGCTCAACTTTAAGGATGCAGGCGAATACCACAGTCAAATTGCCGAACTATACATAAAATTAAAAGACTTTGCCCAGGCAGAGCTTCATTTTGGGCTTGCTATTAACTTTAGTCGCCAAGACGATGATCGGGCAGATGCCTATTGGGATCGAGGAGTGTATTACCGCGACGAGAAACATTTTTATCAACAAGCTAAACTTGACTTCGTACAATCGCTAAAAATACGCCCCAACTGGGCAGACGAAGATCTTGCTGAAGTAAACCAAATACTTGCCCACCTCGACACAGCTGAAGCAATCACTGAACAACTTAAGAACAAAAACTTACCCAACCGTGCCGAGTTGCTCGCGAAGCGTGCCGTGGGCTATTACCATAGCCGACAAAATAAAAAAGCATTGCAAGACTTTGAGGCGGCAGGTAAACTTAAACCTTCTATTGCCGAAGACATAGATTGGGGTTTTTATTGGGGGGAGTTGGCGTATTTGCTCAAAAAATATGACCGTTCCATTGAAGTTTTCAACAAAAATCGCCAAAAACATCCCAAAAACGAAGATGTACTCTCTTACTTAGGGCAGGCATACCTTGACAATGGCAACTATCAGGAGGTAGTTGAAGTATTTGATTTTTTTGAAAAAAACTGCGCCCGGTTGCTGGAGTATGCAGAAATATATGCCTATAGGGGCAAAGCCAAGCTTGCCTTGAAAGATTATGCCGGGGCACTCAAAGATTTTGAGCGTTACTTGTTGTACGACCCTTACCTGGAGTCTTATGTGGCTAAAGAAATGAAGATTTGTAAAGAGAAGTTGGGGAAGGGTTAGTCGATAGTATTCAGTCGATGGTCAATAGTAGATAGTCCAATGCTGTTTCTTTAACAAAGCTTTTAGCTTTTGCCTGTCGCAGATGGCTCACGCGGCTGTTTTTTTAATGCTAAGTCCTTAAGGAAACAGTATTGGTCGATAGCTTCTACAGCCTCAAGTCCTTAGATGCCGATGCATATCGGTGCTTTTAGGGGCAAGTCCTTAGATACCGATGTATATCGGTGCTTCAAGTTTGAGGCTGCTCTACAAGCAACTTACCGATTTTATAGGACGTTGATTTTTAGCGGTTTATAAAATCGGCAGATGGAAGTCCACAGTCGACAGGGCTGATGCTGGGCTTTGCCCCAACCATCAAACCATACAGGAAGCTAGAGTACTAGTGCACTGGGGATTAAATAAATACGCTATTTATTCGAGGGTATTTTGTTTGCTGACGCACTTCAAAAAGTGCGCATAGCCAAAGCTACGCAAACTTTTTTAAGTAAAGTCCGCGAGCTAAAGACTCCGAATAATGTGATAGGAATTTAGTTTCTAGTGCACTAGCACCAAAAAATTATCAAGATATTAGCCGAAAGGCGCAAAAATGAAACTTAAAAAAACTTAACTAATACATCAATGAAACTACTCCACCACCAGGCAGTACTTAACGAAATGAGTTGGCTGGACAGCGTCATCAGGCACCGGATCAATGAATTAAATGATGAAAACAAAGCTGTATCAATTGCTGATATAGCGCCTGTACCCATACATAGCCAAGACACTCACTATCAACAGTTTGTTCATACACAAGCGTTTGACGTTCCTGAACGGCTGTTGCTGGCGTTGGGCATTGCCCGAAGCACGTTTCCGCAGGTGTTTAAACCTTTGGTAAAGGTGTATAAAAATGTAGACAAACAATATGAGTTTGGGGGTATTCTTGAGGCAGGCTCTAACCGTTTCATCCCTACTTTGCGTACTTTGTTTTTCTTGTTGTCGGGCAGCGATTTGCAAGACCAGTTTTATCACCACCTCAGCTTTACCCACCAACATGTGTTGTTTGAACACAATATAATGAAAATAGAAGCTGACGGACGCAAGGAACGCGCTTTTGACGAAGATTTGCTCTATCAGGCAATCAAACTCACCGATGCCCACCTCAAATATTTTTTGGGTGACCCTGCCCCTACCCTGGACAGTGATCTTGATTTTCCGGCAACTTTGCTCCAAACCAACAAGACCTTTGACGACCTGGTGTTGCCCGATAAAATCATCAAACAGCTACATGGTCCGATGAACTATATTCGCAATTATGAGAAATTGATGCAAAAAGAAGATACTGGGGGTAAGATTAAACCAGGTTATGTGATACTGCTTTATGGCAAGCCTGGTACGGGTAAAACTATGACGGCTTCGGTCATGGGCAATTACCTGGGCATAGAGGTATATTACCTCAATCTGTCGCGGGTAGTGTCTAAATACATAGGCGAAACCGAGAAAAACCTGGAGAAGGTGTTTAACCGCCTTGAAAAAAAACTATGTATTTTGTTTGTCGACGAGGCAGACGCTTTGTTTGGCAAGCGTACCGAAGTAAAAGACAGTAAAGACCGTTATGCCAACCAAGAGGTGGCATATTTGCTACAGCGGGTAGAGCGGTTTTCAGGGGTGGTAATTTTGGCCACTAACCACGACGAAAATATGGACGAGGCTTTTACCCGACGTATACTCACCCATATTCATGTACCTTTGCCCGACACCAATGCCTGCCGTTTGTTATGGGAAAGAAGCATACCTGCCAGTTTTAAATATGAATACAAAGCATTGCCTCAGCAATTGGGCGATGAGTTTGCCTTGACGGGGGGAAACATTAGCAACATTATTAAACAGGCTTGCCTCAAAGCCGAAGATCTGGGCACGGATATACTCAGTTATGAAGACCACCTGAAGGAGTTTATAGAATATGAGTTCATCAAAGAAAGGCGTGATTTTAAACACATTGCTTTTGAAAAAATACCTGATATAGTGCCCGAAATATCGTCAGTGGTGGTGACCGACAATGCGCCACTTACTGCTGAGCAACAAAAACAACTTGAGTTTTGGCACTTGCATTTGCCCGATAGCTGGAGCTATGTACCCGATAAGCTACCTGAGTATTTTACGCGTTCTATGTCGCTCAGCGACGAAGAGATACATTTTGTAATTCGTATGGTGTGGGCAAGGCATGCTCAAGATATAGCCAAAACGTTTAATTTGTCTATGCTAAAGCCTGGCTTTAGGGCGATTATCAACGATAAGTACCCGCACGAAGCTACTGCCAATACTGCATGGGAACAGTTCAAGAAAGCCATTGAGACCTTGTTGGCTGGGCAATCTGCTGCGGCTCACCCGGAAGTTGCCCCAGAAAACACGCCCATCAAGACCGAACAAAACGAAGATATTTGGCTATCGGGGGCAGCTGCGGCTAAGCTCTGGCACCAACATTTGTTGCCTGGTTTTGAGTTTTCGCCCTCTAGTTTGCCCGAAAACATCAGCAAGTTTTATGAAGTCAAAGAACGCCACATCAAGGCTATTTTGATCAAAGCCTGTACTCAAGCCCGACAACAGGACTCTCATCAAATTGGCTATTCGTCGCACATAGACCCGCTGCTACAGGAGGCTTATTTAGAAGAAGGCAGGGATTTTAAGCCATTGGGGTAGGCTTACTTCCCTACAAGGGTTGGTTTTCAGAAGGAGCTTTGCTACAAAGGAATGATTCGTCATTTTCAGTAAAATTATAAGTAACAAGTACTGAGGCAGCATTAAACATATCTAATAAGTAGGTGTAACAGCTTTATGATGAGTGACCCTTACTTGTAGCTTATAGCTAATTACTTGCGGCTACTTAATTAAATAATTTTGTAACCATGAATAACACCCAGGAAATACGCGCCCAATACGATGCCGACACGATTACAGTATACCAGGCGTATGGTAAAGCAATTGCTCTGCCTGCTACCAAAGTCAACCAATTCGCTCCACCTTTTTCTTTTCAGCGCATGACTTGGATCAAACCCTCTTACTTATGGCTGATGGAACGCAGCAATTGGGCAACCAAACCTCAGCAAGAGTTTATTTTGGGCATTAAAATCAAACGAGCCTATTGGGAGTACGCTTTGTCGCTGGGGGTACTCACCCACCCCGACTTAGCTATTTATACCGACGGGCTCGATTGGGAACAGAAGTTTAGCCAGGCAAAAGTACACATACAATGGGACCCGGAAAGAACCTTGCGAGGTGCCAAACTTCAGGTACGCTCTATTCAAGTAGGCATTAGCCGACATTTAATTGAGCAATATAACAACGAGTGGATCGTAGCCATTGATGACTTGACTCCGCTTACCAGAAAAATAAGTCAGTTGAAAAAACAAGGCAAATACAAAGAAGCCAAACAGCTTTTGCCCAAGGAACAGGTATATGTTTTGCCTGACGAGTTACAAAAGCGAATTGGTGTTAGGTAGGTTCAAGATAATTACCAATGTACAGCAGTTCAACTGTAAACAATCGCCTGATTATACTTAACTTTGGGTCAGAACATTATGCTACTATACAACATATGATTAAAGATAAGCAAATGCCTTGGGTATTGGCAGGCTACCAATTATTTGCTCAAGCAGGTCCACAAGGTTTGAAAGTAGAAGTGATTGCCCGAAAGGTGCAAAAAAGTAAATCTTCGTTTTATCATCACTTTGCCGACCTTGAGGTATTTACCGAGTTTTTACTACATTATCATTTACACCAGGCAGCCTTGATTGCCGAACGGGAAAACCAGTGTAAAAATATAGAACCCGACCTGATTGAGGTATTGGTTGACGCCAAACAAGATTTGTTGTTTAACCGACAATTGAGGGTAAACCGCCAGGTGGAGGCATTCCGGCTATGTTTCGAAAAGTCAACCCAATATGTAACCGAAGCATTTTTGCGGGTGTGGGCGCTGGATTTAGGCATTGCACCCAAAGTGCCACTTGCGCAAAATATGCTGGACTTACTCATGGAAAATTTTTATTTACAAATTACCGCAGAAAACCTTACCCACGAGTGGTTGTCTGACTATTTTACCAAGATACGGGCTACCGTGAAAGATTTGATACAGTCTGCCAGCTAAAGCCTGAATATGATAGCCTCAAAAAAACTTTCCTACCTAAAATAACTTTCGCTTATTTAAGTGAACAAAGTGATGGTTTCGCATTAATTTTGTGGAGCACCCCTGTTGGTCTTTATCAATCACACAACAACTAACCAAATAGCTATTCTAATGTATAAAAATATACAAGCAGAGCAGAATACATCTTCTCAACAAGCAGACAACAATGTTGTACAAAGACAAGCAGATAGCCCTTACACTACCCAACAAGGGCAACAAGAAACTGTTCAAGCAAAGCAACGCCCCATACAACGTAAAGGACAAAAAGAAACCATTCAAGCAAAGCAGCAGCCTGTGCAACGCCAAGAAAACAATACCGGTTTGCCCGATAACCTCAAGTCGGGCATTGAAAACCTTTCGGGGCAGTCGATGAATGATGTAAAAGTACACCGCAACTCTGACAAACCTACCCAACTTCAAGCCAAGGCGTATGCCCAAGGCACCGATATACACCTTGCCCCCGGACAAGAACAACACCTTCCCCACGAAGCCTGGCACGTAGTACAACAAAAACAAGGACGGGTACAGCCTACTATGCAAATGAAGGGCAATGTAAACATCAACGACAACCCTGGGCTGGAGCGCGAAGCAGATGTAATGGGTGACAAGGCTTTGCAAATGAAGAAAGATGATTCTATGCAAACCGTGCTTCAGTCTACCCAAAATAGCACACAAACCTCCCCTATTCAAAGAGTAGAAGCTGAAAAAGCAGTAACAGGGCTCACTCATTTAGTAAAAATGGTTGATAAAACTATCTTTGATGGCAATCAACTAAACAAAGTTAAACGTGGCGATTATGTAGTGATTGAAACAGATAATGCCTATGACTCAAGACGCGGACCTAACCAGGAAACATACAGAGAGATAGATGAGGATGGTCCTCAACACTATGTTTGGTACCAGGTGGTGAAACTGAACGGAATAGAGATGGGACCTGATGTATATATCAGAGAAGATACATTTGTTAATTTACAACCCAGCGAAAAAGGAAAAGAAGCTGCCTGGCTAACTTTTGGGGTGGACGGAAAAGATTTAAAAGCATTAAAGTCAGCCGTAAAAACTGGATACAGAAGGTTTGACTGTGCAGAAGGTTATAACAATACACAAGAGCTTGCCAAAGCCCTTAAGCAAGAGGGAGTGCCAAGAAATGAAGTAGAAATTGTATATAAATTTGATCTTAATGCAAACGAAGACCAAAAGGCACTGAGTGAAAGGTTGATGCCAGTTATTGAAATGTTTGATGGAAGAATCGACGCCTTAATGGTGCACAATGCCACCAATGAGAAAAAACCAATGACTGATGCCTGGACATTAATGAACCAACTAAAAACAGCAGGTTTGGTAGGAAAGGTAGGCATGGGCAATATCAAAAGTGACCACGCCCACCTACTAAAAGAACTCAACGAAGAAGGGCACATAGATATAGTAGAAAACTCGGCAGGAAGTGTATTGGCAGATAAAGACTTACAAACCTTGATCAAAGACCTGGGGACAGACTTGGCTTATTACGATGTAATTGATTTAGTCAAGGAAATGGCCATTCCAGATATAGGGAATGATTATGATTATATGAAAGCTGGAATCGAATCTATGGTCAATAGGCTGCAAAACGTAAGTGACCATCAGGGATTTCAGAGCAACATGATTTTGAGTAGTGGTAATGCCCAGCGGCAACTAGATAACCTGACCAAATATGGAGATGGTAGCACAAGAACACAGGAAACAGAAAAAGAAGAGGATGTAGCAATGTATATAGACCACTGGGTAAACTCTAAAAATTATTGTGAAGAAAATAGCCCAGAAGTAATTCTGCCTCCAGCCATTAAAACGTTCCTTAACAACACGGACTTCAATCAATTGAGGGAGACTATTAAACAATCAGACCAAAGTATTTTAGACTATGTCACAGCCAATAACACCTTCGATTTAGAGCAGTTACGAGCAATCCAAGTTCCTTCACGTGTTGGGCTTAAAAAACGGTATGTAGGCTGGACACTAGATTATATCCTGGAAAGGTTATTAGGGGGGGTAACCTGTAATCATCAATCAGCCCAAGAACTAATAGCCACACTTAACTATACTGTAGAGGAGTGGGGTACAATGAAAGGCTTCTTAGGTGAAGTAGTCTAAAACAATTATGTTCATCCCTCAGATTGAATATAGCCTCCATTCTGAGGGATTTTTCACTCCTCCCCATTTTAAACTTACCTCGCCACAAATTTGTTATGATTGTTCAAACAAACAATTAAACGAGACAGTATGAACAACCCTATCAAAGAAATAGCCCCGTTGGGCTTTCCATGGCAAACCAGTGACCCTTTTCTGTTTTGTGTGCATCACGAAGATTTTTACCCCGCCGGAAACGAGCAAATGGGGCCTAAGGCATCGTTGGCAGGCAGAAACCTGGGCAACGACTTTACCATCAAAGAAGGGTTTAGAATGTATCATGGGCAAACCGTGCCTGGCTTTCCGGCACACCCCCACCGAGGTTTTGAAACAGTGACTATAGCCAAAACCGGGTTGGTAGATCATTCTGATTCGCTGGGAGCTGCCGGGCGCTTTGGCAATGGCGATGTGCAATGGATGACTGCTGGCAAAGGTGTACAACACTCCGAAATGTTTCCCTTGCTCAACCAAGAATCCAACAACCCTTTTGAACTGTTTCAGATATGGCTCAACTTGCCCAGTTACAAAAAAATGGCAAACCCACACTTTGCTATGCTATGGCACGAAGACATTCCTGTATACCAACATACTGACGCCCAAAACCTCCAGACCAAAGTAGATGTAATTGCAGGCAAAATTGGTGATACTCAAGCCCCGGCACCGGCTCCCGACTCTTGGGCAGCCGACCCCACCAACGAACTGGCCATCTGGACAATAAAAATGGATGCCAACGCGCAATGGCAATTACCCCTTGCTTCGACAGGCATCAACCGCCGTTTGTATTTTTATAAGGGCAACCAGTTGAAAGTAGCTGGAGAAAATGTTCCTCCATACCACTCGGCACAGGTGCAAGCCGACGCGGAGGTGTTGATTGAAAACGGAGATCAGGAGAGCTTTCTATTACTACTACAGGGCAAACCTATAGACGAGCCTGTAGTACAACACGGTCCTTTTGTAATGAATACTGCCCACGAAATTCAGAGCGCTATGCGTATGTTTCAGGCTACTCAGTTTGGCGGTTGGCCCTGGCCAGCCCACGACCACGTACACCCCCGCGAAAAAGGACGTTTTGCCCGATTTGCTGATGGTTCGGTGGTGGAGAAAGGATAATCAATCGAATAGGGCAGGAACTAGCTACTATTATTGTACTTGATTCATAATTATGCTTAATTACTTTTGAAGAATCAAAACAACATTAATTATGAAACTAGGCGCATTTTCTGTAAGTCTGAATGTCAAAGATATTCACGCATCTAAAGCCTTTTATGAAAAACTTGGCTTTAGCGTATTTGCGGGTGACATTGCTAAAAATTACCTCATTATGAAAAATGAAAAAACCTTGATTGGTTTATTTCAGGGAATGTTTGAGGGCAATATTTTAACTTTTAACCCAGGGTGGGACGATCACGCTCAAAAGACGGAGGTTTTTGACGATGTAAGGGCTATTCAACAACATCTCAAGAGCCAAGGGGTAGAGATGACCACCGAGGCCGACGAAAACACTACGGGTGCTGCCAGTGCGATGGTGACCGATCCTGACGGCAACATGATTTTGCTGGATCAGCACGTGTAACCTTGTTGGTTGAAACTCCCAATAAAAAGCAGTACTTTTGACTTGTTCGAGGTACTGTTTTTTTTTGTGTCCGATTGCCTAAATCTCCCCCATTTCAACGACTTATTCCGAAAAATTACCACTTATGCCGTAAAAACGACCACTTACGCCATGTTTTTGTGGTTTAATTTTCTTTCACTTAGCTTTGTATCACATTCAAGCTTAGTGCACCAGCACTATTCACTTTAACAGTACACTATACAAAAAATCAGTTACAGGGTTAATTAGGGTTAATGTACCCAAAATTCAAGCAATGCCTGGGCATTTGCCGAGGCATTACTTTTTAAAAAAAAGAAACTGCTAATGTAAGTAAAACAAAAAGCAGTGGCTGAAGTACATCAGTCCACTGCTTTTTTTATTTGGTTTAAAAATACTTGTTGTTGATAACTCCAGACTCAAAGCACTTAGTCCAGCTTATTGCCCGACAAAAACGACTTTACGTCCATGCGTTTTTTGCCTTCCAGCTTTAAATCTTCTACAGCTATAAAGCCATCTCCTGTTTTAAAATACAAATATTTTTTGTTATCAGTTACATACTCTCCGGGCTGCTTTGCCTCTACCCCTTCGGGCAGTTGGGGGGTGGCAAGACTGGTTTTATAAATTTTACAGTTTTTACCGCTGAGCATTGTCCACGCTGCAGGTATAGGCGCAAGCCCACGCACCAGGTTATGCACTTGCTCGCTGGTTTTGTTCCAGTCTATCTCACAGGTTTCCCTAAATATCTTGGGGGCAGGCGGGGTTTCTTTGCTTAGGTCTTGAGCTGTTTGCGGATACTTGCCTGCTTGAATTGCCCTGACTGTTTTGAGCACCAGACCACCGCCAATATTTTTAAGCTTTTCGTACATCGTGCCTATATTGTCTTCGGGCAAGATGGGTGCTTTTTCCTGAAAAATAATATTGCCAGTATCTATTTTTTGCTTCAAAAAGAAGGTGGTCACCCCTGTTTCTTTCTCACCGTTAATGATTGCCCAATTGATGGGGGCAGCTCCTCTGTAATCGGGCAACAAAGAGGCGTGCAGATTAAAAGTGCCTAAAGAAGGCATATTCCAAACGGCTTCGGGCAACATTCTAAAAGCTACCACAATTTGCAGGTCTGCCTGATAGCTTGCAAGTTCTTCTATAAACTCAGGAGCTTTGAGACGTTCGGGCTGTAGCACCGGAATGTTGTGCTCTAAGGCAAAATCTTTGACTGCCGAAGTCTTTATTTTATTGCCTCTTCCAGCGCGTTTGTCAGTAGCCGTTACTACTGCCACTACGTTGAACCCATTGTCTACCAAAACTTTCAGACTTGGTACAGCAAAGTCGGGTGTGCCAAGAAATATTATGCGCATATTTTGTATGTTGTTGAACTTGGTAATGATTTAAAAATGTACAACCATTGGATAATTTCGTGCAAATTAAATCAAATTCTTGATATTACTTGTACATTTTAGTTATTTTGAGTATTCAAAGTAAAGAACACATTCGCAATGACTGCTAGGTTTTGATGCAAGCTTCACGCTTGGCTTGTGCTCTACTTGCCAACAACTAAACCAAGCCCAAATTGAGGGTGCGCTCTTTGGTATTATATTATAAGTTTTTACCACCACCCAACACCCACTTTTTTCAATCTTTTCTGCCTGTACGAACATCAAACCACCAGTATACCTGGGGTACGCCTGCTGGCTAATCGTATATCTTTGCAGTGTTGGGAAGTTCATAAATATGGAATTAAAAGATACACAAGTATTGGACAAGCAAAGCGTTTTAGCGCTTTTCGACAAACAACCTGATTTTTTGGTGCACCTAATAGCCAACCAATACCCTATCAATGGCGATTTGTTGTACACCTACCAAAACCAATGGGATTGGCACTTTTTGAGCGAAAACAAAGACCTCAATTGGTCGATGGTGATGCTTGACCAATACCGCAACAAATGGGATTGGGGGCTGAGCATGAACTCTGGTTTTCCTTGGTCGCTGGAGTTGCTCGAAAAGTACGAAAATGGTTGGGACTGGGGTTTTTTAAGCCTCAATGCTGGTTTGCCCTGGAACGAGGCTTTGCTCGATAAATACGCCAACCGCTGGGATTGGGCTTTTTTGAGCATGAACAGTGGCTTGCCCTGGAGCGAAGAGTTTTTGCTTAAGCACGAAGATAAATGGGATTGGGTAAACCTGAGCATGAATAGTGGGCTCCCCTGGAGTCTGGTTTTTTTTGAAAAATATTTGCCTCGCTGGGACTGGGACTACCTAAGCACCAATGTAGGCTTGCCCTGGGACGAAGATTTTTTTGAGACTTATATAGACCACTGGAACTGGCGCAAGATTAGCAATAACCGTGGGGTGCCCTGGAACAAACTCTTCTTTAAGCAATACTTTGGCAAATGGGACTGGCAGAAACTGAGCGAAAACCCTGGCTTGCATTGGTCTGAGCAAATGTTTGAGGCTTATATTGAAAAATGGCACTGGAGCAAACTCAGCGAAAACCCTGGCTTGCCCTGGAGTTGGGAGTTTTTGATGAAATATGAAAAAAAATGGAGTTGGAACGACCTGAAGACCAACACTGGGGTTTACCAACACATTTTTGAAAACACCCTCAACGATGACCTGGTACACGAAATAATGGCAAAGTATAAGGCGCTTACTTATTCGGTAGATGATTGGTAAGTTAGGCATTAGGTTTTAGCAACAAGCTTCAAGTGTTGTTTCACGCCCTTTTTAACACTAAAAAAGCTTTTTACTTGCACTTCAATGGCACAGGTAAAAAGCTTTTATATGTTTGACTACAGGTAACGACAAATATTCGCCACTACTTGTAGCTTGTTGCTCTCTGCTTGCAACTAACTTACTACCGCTTCCTCTTCTTAAACCCTTTCCTAGCATACTTATACGCCTGCGACTCCATTTTATTTTTGGGGTAACCCAACATAGCAGCTTGCTGCAAATCTTTTTTAATTTCTCTTTTACGATGATTGGTGCGCATTTTGGCCACCCCACGCAAATACCAGGCACGGGCATTTTGGGGTTGCTTGCTTATCAGTAAGTTACAATCTTTGATGGTATGCGCATAATCTTCCTGACGCAAAAAAGCCTCGGCACGCAAACCATAAAAACGTACACTGTCAGGATAAGCTTCCAAAGCTTTGGTGTAATCGTTAATGGCAGGGTCGTATTGAGCAAGTGCTGCGTGATATTGCGCCCGCTCTACATAGTGCAAAGCATTGTTAGGCTCCAGTTCCATCACTTTGTTTATTGCCCTGATGGCTCCTCTATAATCTTTACTTGCCGCCTTGCAATAAGCACTTAATGAGTACTGATAGGGCTTCATATTTTTAGCGTCTTTTTGCTCCAAATAATCCAGGTCTTGCGCACTGCGCATGTAGTTGCCAGCCAAAAAAGCCGCGTACGCTCTTTGACGGTAAGAATCAAGAATGCTGGGCTGTAGTTGAATCGCTTTACTGAAGTCTTTTATTGCCTGCGTATATTTTTGGGATTCCATGAGGCACTGCCCTCTGCCATAATACAAAATGGCTTGCTGGGGGTCGTAGTTAATGGCACTGGAGTAATCTTCTATAGCTTTGGGGGTAAAACCAATTTCTTTGTAAGCTTCGGCACGGTAGTTATAGGCCATGGCACTCTTGGGGTTCAAACGTAATGCTTGAGTATACTCCTGAATGGCAGCCTCATACTCGTTTTGCTCGTGATAAATAGCTCCCTTGTATAAATAAGGGGCAGACTTACGGGGGTTAAACTGAGTAGCTTTTACAAAGTCATTAAAAGCCTTTTTGTAATGTTTTTGCAGCATGTGGGTTTTGCCCCGCTCAAAATAAGCATCGGCAAAGCCAGGGTTTTGTTTAATTGCCAGGTTAAGCGAACGCAAGGCATTGTTAAAATCGCCTAATTGCAAGTCTAACTTCCCTTTTTGATAATTTTCGTTTGCCTGGATGTAGTAGCTGTTGCTTTGCTTATATATTCTTTGGGCTTGTACGTGGGTATGAGAAATAAAAAAGATACCGCTTAGTAAAATGAATAGATTAACCTGGTGTTTCATATATATTTTGTGATGTTGCTTTTGATAATAACGGATTCAACATAAAAAAAGGTGTAAGCTTCAAAGACAAAAAACCAAACTTTATACCAAACCCTTACCAAATAATATAACATTATTTCGCTCGAATAACAAATCGCAGGTATTAGATGGGTACTACCTGCGATTTAATTAATACAAATTATTTCGTGTATGCCTACTCCTGTTTGGCAGGTATAGCACTACAAACGAAACAAAATTTTCAAAGACTGCCAGTTTTCGATAAACTCCCGTAAATAGTACCTCAACCACTAAATACCTAACCCATTATTTCGGCGATTTTTGCCTACTGACTTTACTTAACGGTTAAGGTACTGACGTACCAAAAGTGATTATCCCAGGTATGTTCCACCATCGGCAGTAAGGGTTTGCCCGGTAACAAAGCTGGAAGCCTCACTGGCAAAAAACAAAATCACCTTGGCTATTTCTTCAGGCTTGCCCAAGCGACGCAAAGGTACTCGTTGCTTCATTTGCTGGCGTAACTCATCGGGCACTGTGGCAAGCATGCTGGTATCGGTAGGTCCAGGAGCTACTGCATTCACAGTGATATTGTGTTTGCCCAACTCACGCCCCCATACTTTAGTCATGCCTATTACCCCAGCTTTAGAGGCTACATAGTTGGTTTGCCCAAAGTTGCCATAAATACCTACTACCGACGCAAGGTTTACAATTTTACCATAGTTGGCTTCCATCATATATTTAGACACCGCCTTGGTACAATTAAACACCCCTGTAAGGTTTACATCTATCACTTGTTGCCACTGCTCTGGCGTCATTTTCTTAAAAGAAGCATCTCTTACTATTCCTGCATTGTTTACCAAAATATCTATCTGCCCAAACTCTTCTACTATTTTTGCGCAAGCACTTTCTACCGATTCCAAACTAGTAATGTCTACCCCTTCCATAAACATTGACCGCTTGCCCTTTGACTTGAGCAAGCTTGCCGTGGTTTGGGCTGCTTCTACCTTTACGTCCCATATTACTACGGCAGCACCTGCTTCGGCCAGCATAATAGCGGCGGCTTGTCCTATGCCTTGGGCTGCTCCAGTCACAATTGCCACCCTGTCTTTTAATACATTGGTACTATTCATTGATATAAAATTTTAGAGTATGAAGTCGTTTCAACCCGTCAATTTAAAATGAAAATCGGGGGTGTGCAAGTTGCTCCAACATTTTTGTATTTCGTCAAACAATTGGTTTCATCAACTCATTGTATAGTTATATAATTCTACTCGCATTATGAAAATACATCCACACACCCCTTTACACTTGCCTGATTACCAAACCCCTACTCACGAAATACTGGCTGAGCTTAAGCAACAAGGCGATCCTGAAGCTGATGCTGTGATTAAATTCTTGTTTACCAACCAACAAGCCAAAGTGCTCAACCAACTCATGCAAGCGCTACAGCTCAACCGTGACTTGACCAATCACCCATTGCCCACCGAGGTAAACGCTTTTGTTGAACACGCCGGGCAAATACCTACTTGGGCAAATGATGATTTGTTGGCACAAGCGAACCGTTTTTTTACCCAATATGCCCACCAGTTTACCTCTATGCTTAGTTTTTTGTCGTTGCCCTATACTTATGCTGCCGCTCACGGGGTACAAGTACTTTACCTGACCAAGCGTATGCACCACGACGTAACCCGTAGACTACACGAAACCGCTCGTTTTTTATTGGATGTTACTGCCCCCAACGCTTTTGCTCCCGAAGGCAAAGGCATTGTAAGCAGCCTTAAGGTAAGACTCATGCATGCTGCTGTAAGGTACCATTTGGCAAAACGCCCCCAATGGAAAGCTGAGTGGGGGGTACCCATCAATCAAGAGGAAATGATAGGCACCAGTTTATCTTTTTCGGTATTGCCTGTTTTGGGTTTGCAAAAAATGGGAAATCATCTCAACCAACGTGATATGACTGCTTACTTGCATTTGTGGAAAGTAGTGGGGGCATTTTTGGGCAATGAGGTGTTGTATTTGCCCAATAGATACAAAGAAGGGAGCCAACTTGAAACACTCATCAGGCAACGCAACTTTGCCCCATCGTCCGAAGGCAAAACTTTGACTCAGGCATTGATACAGTCATTAGAAGAATCACTGGGCAAACGTTTTCCCAAGGGGTTTGTCACCGCGTATATGCGTTTTTTACTAGGCGATGAATTGGCAAATATGGTAGGAGTGCCTCCGTATAACTGGACAAGGGCATTGGTGAGCACATTTAGGGCAAGTAATGTTTTGAAGGCCCTCTCTCCTACCCCGTCTACTGCAGGCCAGGAGTTTTTGCAACAAATGCAGTATTTCCTGAAAAAAGACCCGGTCGAATTTAAAATTCCGTTGGTGGTTTAGAACAATGGTCAAGCATGCATCATCTCAACCTGTTATTGCCTGATCTGAAAACTGTCCATCAGTTGCTTCGCTATTTTGTCGTAATGGGTTGCTTGTGACGCAGGGTAGATGAAGGTTGCCTGTATGATGTTGTATTGCCCCGAACCTATCATTGGGGTGAGCAATAGTTTTTGGTGAGTAATATTGCCTTCTTTGTCAAGTCCTTTGCCTACCCAAAAGTCTTCGCCTTTGGCTTGCTCATTGAGCCCCTTCTCTCTATAATGGCCTAAAGACAATATAAGCTTCAGGTATTCATTAAAAGCCTTTTCTTTGTTTTTATCTCCATAGGTTACCCCGCTATGTTTAATGCTGAACAAGGCTTTACCATCACCCGATTCAAACTGTTCGCTCATGTATTTTCCCCAGTCTTTTCTGACAAAGTACAATACCTTGGCAGGAAACTGCACACAATAAGGCAGTTTGTTATGACAATACCCCCAATAACCAACGCCTTCTACGCGTTGGGGTGTGCCTGCTTGCATCATAGAAAACTGAGTAGTTTGTCTGACCACTTTTGCCTCATTGCCAAAGCTCAACCAATACCTTTTGGCAACATTTTTATACGCATCATTTTGTATCACATGCCCCACTTGCTCTACCAACAAACGACCACGCTGCAAACTCAAGCGAGCCGAAGTATGTACCCGCCATTTTTTGCGCCCTACAATGTCATACCCTATAGCTTTGCCTTGCAGCGTATAATACACCAGAGTATAGTATTGCCGCCCATAATAATTGTCTTTATCTTTGACCTCCAGAGCCAACAATAAAGTAACAATCTTTTGAGGGTTGTTGTACTTGAGCCTGCCTACGCAATAAGCACGTGTAGAACTGGTGTCTAACACAGGTACCGAATCGTTTCTGATATACCCCAGATCATTTACAAAGAATGCCTGAAAATAGTCTGCCGGAATTTTGGTCAAAAAACTCGGAATGTAATATTTGCTCATGACATAGGTGGTGGCACTGCCTTTGTCATACACAGTTTTGGGCTGAGTAATAGGCACGTCTAAAAAAGTACGAAGCTTAAGCTCAGGGAAATGACGAACAAAAGTAGCAAAAGACGGAGGCTTGCTTTGTGCTACTGCAAAGTGAGTACTCCACCACACAAAGCATATCAATGCTCTTAAAAATAAGTTGTTCATAGATCACTTTAGTCCTGTTTCACTACATTAGGTTCTTGCAAACGTAAGTCTTGGTAGTGTTCCAGCCCTTCGCCCATGTATTCTACCGAATTGTTTTTGGTTTCTACCAGCTTGAGGTGATGCAAAGTAGTACGGGGCGACTCTTGCTGAATGGCGGGGGCGAGTCGTTTCCAAAACTCAATGATGAGTATTTCACAGCTGGGCATTTTGCCTGCCAAAAAGTCTACATCTAAGTTCAGGTTTTTGTAATGAACTTTCTCGATAATCTCTCGTCTGACAATTTTACTCAGCACCTTGTAGTCAATCACCATTCCTGTTTCCAGGTCGGGCATTCCTTTGACAGTGACCACCAGTTCGAAGTTGTGTCCGTGCCAGTTCTGATTGGCACATACCCCAAAAAGAGCCTCGTTTTGTTCTTTGCTCCAGTTGGGGTTGTATAATTTATGGGAAGCGTTGAAAGTTTCTCGTCTGCAAATGTATACCATTTTTCTTTAATCTTTTTTTGGCAAAGATACGCTTTTTTTGGCAGATAACTTTCTTTGATGGTTGGGGTTGTAAGTTTTTGGGTGAAATGGTTGAATTAGAAAACAGCCTTTACTCATCTTTATGTTCTTGAGACGACTTTTTATGCTTGCTCTGTTGCCGTTCAATATACAGTCTTTTTCTTTCTTCTATTTTACTATCTCTAATCTTTGGTTGCGATTTTGTCACATTACCGCTTATAACTTTAGCAGGAGCATCATTATACATATTCAGCTTATAAGTCCCCAACAAATTAACCACCACTTGATTAATATCTTCGGAATATAAAAGGCTGGTGTATATTTTAGAAAACTGCAAAACCGTGGCATCCTCGGGTAAAAACTCTATTTGAATAAAGCGCTCAAGGTTCTCCTCAATTACTTGTTTGGTAGCTGAATTAAACTCTACTGTAACTACATGGGCTCTTTTGGTTAAACCGTCCAAATAAGCTTGGATATGAGACGCAGAAAAATTGGGATAAAGGTGGATTAAAGCATTCAACCGTTGTTCGGAAGATTTAAAAACAACTTGCCCCTGTTCAGGGAAAAATACCAATATGCCAATATTCACCGATTCTTCTAATACTTGAGAATGGACATAACGTAAAACAGCATATTTAAAAACGGTATTCATGATAGTGTACTCCTTAAAATATCTATAAATTGAGAGGGTTGTGCTTTTATTATCCCTAAAAACCTTTTGATCAACTGATAGTTTCCTATCGGATGCTTATATTTTAGTAACTGATTTGCATAGCTGTCCAATATATTTACTGGCAAATACCTGAGATACTCTTCAAATATGGTAAAATAGTACTCTTGAATACTTCCCTGATTTAGCATTGGGTAAAAAATATGATCACCATATCGATTCATCAGTTTTTTAGCTCTAAAATGTTCAATATGCGCCTCAGTATATTGAAAACCCAGTTCGTGATCGATTAAATAAAAGTTGGTTTCTGTAAGCAAAATATTGGGTTTAGCAATTCGCCTATCCCAGTTGGCAATCAACATATCAAACGCATAAATATTGGCTATTTCGTCTGCTTCAAGCTCATAAATAGGCAACACAGAGTCTCTATTATAAGGAGTATTACCTTCTATATACTCACTTCCAAACTTTATCCTTTGGTCTTTGGTGTCTAGTACTTCCTGCTGTTCTTTTGTAAGCCAAAACTTAAAATTATCAGAAAAATGGATAAACGCAGCTTTTGGGCAAGGCAGGTCAAATTGTTTTGCCAGTACATTTGCGTATACCTCATTAGCTACAGGTGCTACTTGGTCTACATGCTTCTCAGTAAACATTTTTACCACATAAGCTTTAGGCTGGTCTTTTACCAAAACTTCTACCAACCAAGGTTTTGTAGAACCTCCCTTCTCAATAATTTTATGTACAGTTATAGCCTCATACACTGGCAACATATCACTATTTTTTGATTAAAACTTTCTCAAGCCTTCCAGATAACTTGCCCCACCCAATAAGCGCATTTGATACAAAGTATGGCGTTGCCGCAAACGTACGGTACCACTGGGGTTCAGAATGAGGTATTTGCGCGGGTTGGGCAACACCGCAGCAATAAGGGCAGCCTCGGCAGCAGTGATTTTTTTGGCGTTTTTTCTAAAATAACGTTGGGCAGCTTTTTGTACCCCAAAGGTGCGTGGGCCTACTTCTATAATGTTGAGGTACACCTCCAAAATACGCTGTTTACCCCAGATCAATTCTATCAAATAAGTAATGGGTACCTCAAGGGCTTTGCGCAAATAACGGTCGTATTTAAAGCCTTGCCACAAAAACACATTTTTTGCCACTTGTTGGCTAATGGTGCTGCCTCCTCGATGCTGTTTTCGGGCTACTTTTAGGGCAGTCCAGTCTATGCCATGGTGGGTAGGAAAACGCTGATCTTCAGACGCCACCACCGCTACTTTTACCGGGTCGGCTATGTTTTCATAACTTACCCAGGTATAATGAATGGTGGCATCTTTGCCTGTAAACAGCGCATGCATACTTCGATAAAACATGGTAGAAGTATAGCCTACTGGTACAAACTTAAAGAATACGACAAAAAACAGCACTCCAAAGAAAAATACTAAAAAGCTTCTCCACAGGATATGGGTTATTTTTTTGATCATTTTCATTGGGTTGAGTTATTTTTGGTCGTGTTAAGAGACATCAAATATTTGTCTAAAGCTCTTTACTTGATCCGTCGCAGGTTCAAAGCTCGGTGGTAAAGCCGGGCATTTCGATTGTGTTGTGCGTTGGTTTTGGCAAACGCATGGTAACCCGAAAAATCAGCTTTGGCACAAAAAAACAAATAATCGTGCTGTTCATAGTTCAATACGGCATCTAACGAGGCTATCGAGGGCACATTGATAGGGCCGGGAGGCAAACCTTTGTATTTATAGGTGTTATAAGGCGACTCTACCTTTTTGTGGCGGTTCAGGACTCGTTTGATGGTAAAGTCCTTCATGGCAAACACCAGGGTAGGGTCTGCTTCAAGGGGAATCTCTTTTTGCAAACGATTGATGTACACTCCGGCTATTCTGGGTTTTTCGTCGTTTTTGTTAGTTTCTGCCTGTACTATCGACGCAAGCACTGATACCTCTTTTGGCTTTAGCCCTATAGTTTTGGCTTTGGCCAATCGCTGGTCATTCCAAAATTTTTTATACTCTTTGTGCATTCGATCGAGCAATTGTTTAGGCGATATATTCCAGTATACCTGATAAGTATTGGGCAAAAACATAGATACAACTGTGGTGGTGTCAAAGCCATATTTCTTGACCACTTGTGAATCGTTCAGTAGTTTGCCAAACTCGCCCGCCTGAAAAGGCAACTCTTTGCTTACCTTTTCTACCAGATCTTGCTTTAGGCGCACACTATTGAAAGTAAGCCTGACCGGGCTCTGCAAACCAGCCCGTAACATACGCACTGCTTCCAGGTTGGTCATGTTTTGCTTAATCAAATAACGCCCTGGCTTTACATTGTCCTGATACTTTAACAACTTAGACAAAAATGCAAAAGAGACGGTGTTTTGTACCAAATCTCTGGCCTTGAGCGAGTCAAGTACTGTTTTAAAATTTGCCCCTTGGGGTATATATAAATAGGTATCTTTTTTATCTACCTGAAAATTGGGGGTACGCACCAATTGATACCCATAAAAAGTAATAGAGACGGTTATCATAGACACAGCTATCATAACCATAATAAATATTTTCCTCCGTCGACTCATAATAACAAACAAAAGACTTAGTTTTCGCCCCGAAAAATACAAACTTTATTCGGCTATGGCACTTTACAGTTCAAAATGTTTTGCAAACAAAAACTTTACACTTTAAAAAAAAAGCAATATTTTTAATTTTATGCCTGATTCAAAAAATAAACCCATCTTGCGCTTTCTTATGGATGACAAAACCCCTGTTTTTTTGCCCTAAGGTAAAAGCATGAAGGGTTCAGAAACAGATCAAAAGCGAATTTAACAACCCTCAAAAATTGTAGCCCTATGATAGCAACACTTTTTAAAACTCACCCTGACAACCCCGAAATGCGTAAAATAAGCCAGGTAGTAGAATGCTTACGCAGTGGTGGGGTGATTATTTACCCTACTGACACTGTATATGGGTTGGGGTGTGATATTCACAATCAAAAAGCAGTGGAAAAAATTTGTCAAATAAAAAAAATCAACCCTAAGAAACGCAAAAACCTATCATTTATATGCAATGACCTCAGCCACATTGCCGAGTATGCCCGTATAGGAAATGCTACTTTTAAGCTTATGAAAAAAGCCTTGCCTGGTCCTTATACTTTTATACTTGAAACCAGTAGCCGGGTACCCAAAATTTTAAATATCAGCAAAAAAAACGTAGGAATACGTATTCCTGATAACAATATTGCCCGCCTGATTGTAAAGGAACTAGGCAACCCCATTATCACGAGTTCGGTACTTGCCGAAGACGAAGTAGTAAAGTACCTGACCGACCCTGAGGATATTTATGAACAATACAAACACAAGGTAGACCTGGTGATTGACGGAGGCAATGGCAGCAACGTGGGCTCTACCATTATAGATTGCAGCGACGATAATGTAACGGTGCTTCGTCAGGGGGCAGGAGATATCATGCAGTTTATATAACATTTAGGTTTTAAACACTCGCAAAAAACACTAATTTTTGGCACATCTAAACCAAACATTGGTGTTTTTTGTTGTATTGCACAAAGGACAAGTTTTAAATTAAGCAACACAAGGCACCATTTATCAGTATAAGCTGTATACTCTATGGTGTATAAAAGTAGTACAAAATCAACCAGCGTTTTCAATCGTCAAATAAGTATTTTTTTCAAAATTATAGCTATGTTCTTATCTTATTATCACAACTTTCACAAAAGCCATGCTTTTACAAAATCTTACCTGTGGCGTTCGCCTCTTACGCCTGTTACAATGACACAACCAATTCAGTTTATCATACTTTAAAATCTATCTATAATGAAAAAAACAGCATTAATCCTGCAAGGTGGGGGTGCCCTTGGTGCCTACCAATATGGTGTTATTAAAGGTTTTTACGAAAAAGACAAAAATTTTAATCCAAGTATCATCACAGGAGTATCTATAGGGGCTATCAACGGAGCCGTGATGCTTGGCGGCAAACTGGGGCCAGTAAAGTCGCTTGAAAAGTTATGGGATACACTCAAAACTCCTTCCTCTTCTTTTATTCCACCAAAGTGGCGCAGTTCTATCTCAAAATTTGGCAACCCTAATATGTATTTTATCAATCCCGCATTGATGTTCTCGCCACTGACTGCCCAAAGCATTTACGACATCAGTCCTTTTTGTAAGCTGTTGGACGAAATCATAGACTTTGACCAATTAAACACCCACCCCAGTACTTTAATCATAGAAACAGTCAATGTGGAGTCGGGGCAACTGGAGAGGTTTTCAAACAAAAGTGAAGAAGGCCTCACCATCGATAAGATCATTGCCAGCATGAGTATTCCACCCAATTTTCCGGCAGTAAAAATAGACCAGGGTTACTATTGGGATGGGGGGCTTTATGCCAATATGCCATTAAGTCCGGCAATTAATCATTTGGAAGCACTAGAGAGCGAAAATGGTGAAGCTATCACCGAAAGGGAATTAATAGTGGTGAGTTTGTTTAGAAAAAACGCCCAAATGCCCTCCAATATCAACGAAGTAACAGAGCGAATCAAAGAGATTATTTTTGCTGGAAAGCTTAACCTTGACAAAAAAATGTTTGAGCAAATGAACGATTGTATTGACCTGATCAAGGAAATAGACAAAGACCTAAACAAAGACAGCAAAGTAAGGGAAAATAAGGTCTACCAAAAATTGTTGAATCACAAAAAAATTAACCCTCCCCTTGTGTTAGAATACCGTGCTGAGGGGGTGATAGGTACAGACGATTTTAGTGAGCAAGCAATGGACTTTAGAGTAAGGCAAGGTTACCGTGATGCAGTGGCTACACTCAAAAAACCACGGGAAGTTGCCCTCTCTCCCAATTAGCTCATGCAAACAATGTTTGTACTACACAATCGTGAAGTTGATTACAAATAGCAAAAAGCGTAATTTTAACCCTTACCTATACTTGTAATCTTTTCTTGATTCAGTTATATTTAACTATACCTATATTTTTACTTAACAACCATTAAAAAACAATTAATTATGCTTTACTATGATAAAAAATGGTGTAAAATCTCATACCATGCCGATATACCCTGTATACAGCTAGACTGGTCTGGATTTGTAACCGGAGAAAAGTTTCGTGAAGCCTGTAATGCTGCACTTTCACTACTTAAAGAAAAAAAAGCCAGCAAAATGATTGCTAACAATAGCCAAGCTAAACTGGTATCGTTAGAAGATCAGAAATGGATGAATGAAGAGTGGTTTCCACAAGCTTATGCTGCGGGTTACCGTACATCGGCAGTGGTGGAGTCAGAGAATATATTCAATGAAGTAGCCGTAAAAAACATTGTTAACAAAATGGAAAACGGCAAGTTTACTGTACAATATTTTCATAACCTTGAACGCGCCAAAGAGTGGCTCAAGGAGTTTAAAGTCGAACTGGTATAACACGCACCCATATTCCCAAACAATCAGGCAAAAATGCCTGATTGTTTTCACTTAAGGGCTCAAGTTACGCAGTTTTCTGAAGGTCACCTGTTTCTATTGTTGAATGGCTATATTGTTGCGCAATGCGTAGCCCAACCATTGAGCAATAAAGCCATATAACCATCAAAATAAGTAGGTCTGCGTAACTTCAGTTAAGAGTATATCTAATTCTCCATGGTTGATTTCTGAGGACGCTTGTGCTTCCAACGTTTGTGTGACCATAGCCACTGATCAGGACAAGCTTTGATGTCTTGCTCTACCAAATGGGCAAATCGCTCAATAATGGGCATGTCTTCTGCCGAAGCAGGCTTGTCATAAGGAGGGTCGGCAAGCGCTTGAAAGCTTACCTCATAATACCCTCGCTTTAACCGGCGAATACTGGTATATACTACCGGAAACTTTACCTTACGGGCAATGCGCTCTGAACCGATAAAAAAAGCCGTCTCTTGGTGCAAAAACTCTGTCCAGTAATTTGATTCATTGGGCAAAGGGCGTTGGTCGGCCACCATAGCCACTACCCTGGCTTTACCTTTATTCTTGATTACATTTCGTAACACCATATTCATAGGTGTTGGGTCTGCCCCAAACTTACTCCGAATCTTAATCATCAAACGGTCAAAAAACTGGTTGCTCAAAGGGCTATACACTGCATCTACTCCAAAGCCCGACTTCACCAGCAAATAAGAACAAGCCAACAACAACCACTCCCAGTTGCCACTGTGTGGCGTCATTACAATTACCGAAGTGCCACTCTTAAGCCGCTCTTCCAGGATATGGTAATCTTTGTAACTCACTCGCTTTTGCAGCTGTCGTTCGCTCAACCCTACCACCTTCAGGCTTTCTACTATAATATCGCCTAGGTTGCGGTAAAACCTTCGGGCAATTTCCTTAATTTCTTTGTCTGATTTCTCAGGAAAAGATTTTTTCAGATTATCAATTACTACTGCTTTGCGGTAGCCTATCACACTAAAAGCCAGCCAACCTATAAAATCGGCCCACAGGTACAGTACCCAAAAAGGCCACAGGGCAAACAACCTTATCAACAACATATCTCTCTCTTATTACAACTCTGGTTTATACAAAAGCCTTGCACTAAAAACGTGCAGGGTATGAGCGATCAAAATTACACATAATGTTGTTTGTAAACATACTTTCTCAAAGGTATATTCATTTTTTTAGCTTATATTTCGCTTTATTTTACACCAAGAAACAAGCAAAAGCGATATGGTATATGTCATTGTTGACCTAGAAGCTACCTGTTGGGAAACACGAGAAAATCGCGCCAATGAAACCATAGAAATAGGCGCTGTATGTATTGGCAATGAGGGCAAATGGGTAGATGAATTTGATACTTTTGTAAAGCCTGTCACTCACCCAGTATTATCAGAATTTTGTACCCAACTTACGTCTATTACTCAAGAAATGGTAGATGATGCTCCATTGTTTCCAGAAGCACTTGACGATTTTCAACAATGGATAAACAACTGTGCCAATGGAGATCAATATGTGTTGTGTTCGTGGGGATATTATGACCGGGTGCAATTTAAAAACGACTGTCTTTTACACAACTTGCCTACTCAATGGCTGGCCTCACATATTAGCCTTAAACACCAATACGCTGATATTAAAAATATGCGGCGACCCATTGGCATGAAAAAAGCATTACAAAAAGAGGGGTTGTTCCTTTCGGGGACTCATCACCGGGGCATTGATGATGCTAAAAATATTGCTGACATTTTTTTGATCTATCAGGATTTCTGGACTATGCCCCCAAACAATTGACAATGTAACAATGACACAGAAAAATCAAGATACTCTCGTACTCGACCTACAGTATTTTCCCTGTATAGCTTATTTTGTTCAGTGGCTCAAATACCCTAAGGTATGTATTGACATACACGAAAATTACGAAAAACAAAGCTATCGAAACCGATGTTATATCATGTTAGCCAACAAAGTAGCGTGTTTATCTGTTCCTGTAGTCAAGGGCAACCGAAAACAGTTGTATAAAGACCTACAAATAGACTATGATCAAAAATGGTTGGTGCAGCATTGGCGCTCTATAAGCTCAGCTTATGGCAAGGCTCCTTTTTATGAATATTTTGCCGATGATTTTCACAACATATTGCACAAAAAACCCTGCTACCTGGTAGATCTAAACCTTGAATTGCTGACAAAGTGTCTCAAATTATTAAAAATGCCAGAAAGTTTTGATTTATCTAATAATTATATAAATTTAAACCATACAGAAGGCTTTCGAGAGGGTCGTTCTGCCATTCACCCCAAAAAAGGGTTCCAACCTGACGGACAGTATGGCACTTTTAATTACGCTCAGGTGTTTGGCAAACAGTTTGTGCCCAATCTAAGTGTTTTAGACCTCTTGTTTTGTGAAGGTCCCAATGCTGGTTTCATATTACAAAAAACCTTGGAAATGCAACCAGATACAGCACCGGAATAAACCAGTAACAACTAAACATCGTATGTAGTAAAATACAGTTTGAATATGACTTAATGAAAAACAGATAAAACAACCAATTCATTTGTTTAGAAACAAGTTCATGAGGGTTTGTTTAAAATTTATCTAATAACAGGTACTTTTCGTGATTTTCACTCTATTATGTTGTTAAACCAAGCTTACAGCTTTGCTTTAACATACCTGAGTACAAAACTCATTAAAAATTGCTCTAGATACGGAAATTTAAACAAACTCTTAATTTAAAGTACTCTTCATTTTGTAAGCTTTAGCTAAATAGACAAAAATTGCAAATGCCGCTATCAATCCTCCTACTAAATCAAAGTATTGGTTTGTTGGAAATTTATTCGGAAAAGAAGTAAGTACAATACAACATAAATCAACTATCATAATGGTAGTTGGGAAAACTAAATTTAAAATATTATTCTCTGAATTATGGAAGCAAAATTCTCTAACAGAGTTAAAGAAGTCATATCGCTCAGCCGTGAAGAAGCCCTTCGCTTGGGTCATGACTACATTGGCACTGAACACTTGCTTTTGGGAATGATCAGAGAGGGAGAAGGAGTTGCGATAAATTTATTAAAAAAATTGGGAATTTCTTTAGATGAACTAAGAGCCTCGGTAGAACAGGCCACCAGAGGAAATGCCACCAATAATGTAAAAAATTTAGCCAATATTCCACTTACTCGTCAATCTGAGAAAGTCCTAAAAATCACTTATTTAGAAGCAAAAATTTTCAAAAGCCAACTCATTGGCACCGAGCATTTACTGCTCTCTATTTTAAGAGATGAAGATAACATTGCCACTCAAATATTAAGTAAGTTTGATATTAATTACGAATTAGTGAGAGAACACCTTGAGTATCGCATTAACCACCCAATGGATGCTGCTGATGCCGATGACGGCGATGAAGATAGTTCTCGAATGTTTGGTGGTGGTCAAGGAAAAGAGTCTATGAAATCATCTGAAAAATCAAGAACACCTGTACTAGACAATTTTGGTCGCGACTTGACCAAACTTGCCGAGCAAAACAAGCTTGACCCTATTGTAGGTAGAGAAAAAGAAATTGAGCGCGTAGCGCAGATATTGAGCCGCCGCAAAAAGAACAACCCTATTTTGATTGGTGAGCCTGGGGTAGGTAAAACAGCCATTGCTGAAGGACTCGCCTTGCGCATTGTTCAAAAGAAAGTGTCGCGTGTGTTATTTGGTAAAAGGGTGGTTACGCTTGACCTTGCGTCGTTGGTAGCTGGTACCAAATACCGTGGACAGTTTGAAGAAAGAATGAAGGCGGTAATGAACGAGTTAGAAAAATCGCCCGAAGTAATTCTTTTCATTGATGAGCTACACACCATTGTAGGTGCAGGTGGAGCTTCAGGCTCGCTTGATGCCTCTAACATGTTCAAACCTGCATTGGCTCGTGGCGACATTCAATGTATTGGTGCTACTACTCTTGATGAGTACCGTCAATACATCGAAAAAGATGGCGCATTGGCCCGTCGTTTCCAAATGGTAATGGTAGAAGCTACCAGCCCTGACGAAACGCTTGAGATTTTGAATAATATCAAAGAAAAATACGAGGATCATCACCACGTATACTATACCGAAGAAGCTGTAGCTGCTTGTGTGAAATTGTCTGATCGCTACATCAGTGATCGTTTTTTGCCTGACAAGGCAATTGATGTACTAGATGAAGCTGGAGCAAGGGTACACATTAGCAACATTCAGGTTCCTGAAACTATTTTGAATCTCGAAGAACGTATCGAGGATATCAAAAAAGAAAAAAACCAAGTAGTGAAAAGCCAACAATACGAAGAGGCTGCCCAACTGCGTGACAAAGAAAAACGCTTGATTGCTGAGCTTGACCAGGCAAAAGTAGATTGGGAAGAGGAAACCAAGAAAACACGCTATGAGGTAAGCGAAGACAGTGTAGCCGAAGTAGTGGGTATGATGACTGGTATTCCAACGCAGCGTATTGCACAAAAAGAGAGTGCTCGAATCCTGAAAATGGGTGAGAAACTAGAAGCACGTGTGATTGGACAGGACGAAGCCATTCAGAAACTGGTAAAAGCGATTCAACGTACCCGTGTAGGATTGAAAGATCCTAAAAAACCCATTGGTACATTTATCTTCTTAGGCCCTACTGGAGTAGGTAAAACAGAGCTTGCCAAGGCATTGGCTACTTATTTGTTTGACAAAGAAGATTCGCTGATTAGAATAGATATGAGTGAGTATATGGAGAAATTCTCGGTATCTCGCTTGGTTGGAGCGCCTCCGGGCTATGTGGGTTACGAAGAAGGTGGTCAATTGACCGAAAAAGTTCGTCGTAAGCCTTATAGTGTAGTATTGCTCGATGAGATTGAAAAAGCTCACCCTGATGTGTTTAATATTTTATTACAGGTATTAGATGACGGAATCTTGACAGATGGTTTGGGTCGCAGAGTTGACTTTAAAAACACCATCATTATTATGACGTCAAACATTGGAGTACGTGATTTGAAAGATTTTGGTGCAGGTGTTGGTTTCTCTACTCAAGCCCGTCAGCAAGCCCAAGGCGAATTGATGCAGAGCACCATCAAAAATGCTTTAAGAAAGGCATTCTCGCCTGAGTTCTTGAATCGTTTGGATGATGTAATCATTTTTAACTCACTTAACCGTGAGCACATTCACTCTATCATTGATGTAATGCTTAAAGAAGTATTTTCCAGAGTAGAAGCTTTGGGGTACAAAATTGAGCTTACCGAAGAGGCTAAAGATTTCTTGTCTGACAAAGGATACGATCCACAGTATGGCGCTCGCCCATTGGCACGTGCCATCCAGAAATACTTGGAAGATCCAGTAGCAGAAGAAATACTGAAAGGTGTAAACGAAGGTGATACTATTTTGGCGCATTACAAAGGCGAAGGCGAAGAGTTGACGCTGACCGTAAAAAAACCAGAAGAGACTAAACCAGAAGCTGAATAAACAACACAGCTTTCAAGTAAACATACAAGCCCGTTCATTGTTGAACGGGTTTTTTTATTGTTTTTGCTCAGTAATTAATTTGACTTGTAATAACTTTTCCCCTCCTTTCACTACTTTTTGGGCTTTTCTCTGGTAAGGTGTCTTGATGTAATACCCTTCTGGTTTGACCAATACAGGGTAGTTTTTATATATCAATATCAGGCGTGCTCTGAAAAAAGGTTTTGCCGGCTTCTCAAAAAAGGTAGTATCATAATCATACCGTATGGCCTGAAGAGGATACTGCCTCAAGTTTCCTTTACAAACAATGGATGTATCACCTGGTTGAAATAATCTATACAACTGTTGATGATGAACACTCATGTTGATTGGCAACTGGCTCCAGTCTACCAAACCACGTGAGGCAATAAATTGATCAATGGCTTCTTCGCGAGGGATAGAATCATTACGTTCAAGAAAAACGTCCAAATCAGTTCTTTGCGCGGGGGTAGACATTGCCCGCAACCATTTCTCTTGGGTGACTTCGTCCCCTACTCTATGCACAAAGTGTAAGTCAGGAGGCATCACCGCCGAATTTTTATAAGTATCACCAGATACTAGCCAAAGATACCCTACAATCAACCAAAAACAGCAAAACAGCCATAAGACCTTTTGGGTCACTTGGGTTTTCCGCCTTTTAGGCAAGGGCGATAATATTGTTTGGGGAGGTTTGGGATTAAACGTCTGCACCTTGGCAACTCTGTTCTGCTTTGCTTTAGCCAATAAATGATTGTAAGATTGCCAAAATTTTTGTGTACTTCTAGCATCATACTTTTGCCAAAGTACTCGTCCTTCTCGCTCTATGGTAGACTTCCTCATTTGTAGTTTTGCTAAAGTGTTTTGGATTGTTTTTCTATTGGTGAGTCACTCATTTTCAACTATAGTTTAACCTTTTCTATAAAATACGCAATTCTCATTAAAAGGATTTTGACCGAAACTTACACTTCTATAGATTCGCAAAACATAACACAGTACCATTTAATACAAAGTACTAAGTTATACATAATTTCAGTAAAAAAATTAGGTGTAAAATTGAGCAGTATGTATATTTGTGCCTCAATACAGTATTTAACTTAGGCTATTCAATACCTGCTATCGTTTTACATAATCGCCATAACATATAGCCCGAAAAGAAAAATGAAAAAGAGAAGAAAGACCGATCAATGCCTCAATTGTGGGTTGGTGTTTGAAGTGCCCGACGAGTTTTGCCCCAGGTGTGGGCAAGAAAATCATCAAAAGGTAAAGTCAGTTCGTTTGTTTCTAATCGATTCGTTCAATGATGTATTAGACGTTGACTCACGGTTTTATCGTAGTATCTTTCCTTTTTTGTTCAAGCCTGGGCTACTTACCAATGAATATGTCGACGGTAAAAGAAAACGCTTTGTCCAACCTATCCGAATTTACCTGGTATTTAGTTTTATTTACTTTTTTGTTTCTTCATTGGAAGTAAACAAACTCACCAATCAAAAAAGCTTTAAGGGTAAAATTAAAAATTCGGCCATATCAGATCGAGCCCGCCGAACCAAAGATTCTATTGAGCTGAACAAACTGGTCTATAAAAACTATAAAATAAATCCAGTAACCATTGATGACTCTCTTAAGAAAAACAAACTTGCGCCTGTTGACTCACAATACCTGGCAACTATCCATCAGGGTTTTCGGGCTATGTATGCCCAAAAGCAGTACCGAGACTCGCTCAAAAAGATAAAAAGGGACTCACTGATTTACCAAAAACGCAGGAAAAGATTGGCTGGGAAGCTGAACTCTTATCGTAAGAAATTACAAAAAATAACCAATGAAGAGGCTAGAATAGCCCTACAAGATAAGATTGCCCGGTATAGGAGGGATTCGGCAAGAACTGAGCTGATTTTCCGACTTAAAACCAGGCAACGCTTCTACCAAGACAGTCTGCAACGTTATACAAATCATCTACAAAGGGCGCGTCGGGCAACAGTGTTGGCGGGTATAGAGGCTCGCCTTGATTCTATTCGCAACACCCGCCAAAGCGACCGTCAACGTTTTGGTGAAACCGATCAATTGTTTTTTGGCATTCATATTCGGAGAGTAGGCGAGTTATCGTCGTTGGGGCTCAAAGAAAAAGCAATTATGGACTCGCTCCACATCAGGAGAACCACTATCAATCGCTTGATTGTACACCAAACTATTCGCTGGAGCAATGCCAGTGGGGCACAGTTGATTAGCTATGCTGTAGAAAAACTTCCCATTGTCATGTTTTTTGTGTTGCCTTTGTTTGCTTTGTTGCTTAAGCTCTTATATGTCCGTCGTAAAAGGTATTATGTTGAACACATTATTTTTACGCTACACATCCATAGTTTTGCTTACTTTATCTTTACTTTTAGCATACTATTTCTCGAGCTCGCCCCACAAGGCGCAGTTTATATATTACCCATTACTTTTTTGCTGTTGTTTATCTACACCTACAAATCTTTTAGGAATGTGTACCAACAAAGCAGGATCAAAACATTGTTCAAAATTGGGCTGATAGGCATTGCCTACCTGCTTGTCCTGATAGTGGCGTTTACGCTGGGCATTATAGTCAGCTTGCTGGTTTTCTAAAGCAAGTAGTGGCAAGTCTTATATACCGATGCATACTACTGTAATTAGCTAGAAATAGACCGTCTTTATAATATGTTTTGCTTAAAACCAAATAACGCCCTTATTTCTCTCAAAGTAAGGGCGTTGTTTAAATAATATTCAGAAATTATATCAGTGCTTGCTCACCTCTTACATATCCAAGGCTTTGCCTATTAGTTTTTTGGCTTTGGCACTGCTTGGACGGTAAAAATCATCGGCAAGTAATTTACCATCTTTACCTACTAACATATAACGGGGGATGTATTGCACTTTGAAGCGTTTATTGATTTCACCTATTTGTTTTTGATCAGGCTTCCAGTGATGCCCTTGTATTTTCATTTTCTCAATGCCTTTTCTCCAGGCTTTTTCGCCTCTGTCAAATGAAATATACAAAAATACTACGTCTTTGCCTTTGAACTCTTCGTGCAGTTTGCGGCTGTAGGGCATTTGTCCCCGACAAGGTCCACACCAGGTGGCCCAAAAGTCTATGTATACTACTTTGCCTTTGAACTGCTTGAGTACTTCGTCAAATTTTTTACCTTTAGCATCAATAAACACCACCTCGTTATTGGCAGTTTTATCTTTGACTGATGTATTGGGTAAAGTAGCTGCTATTGCCAACCCTGCCACTATGACAACTGCCAGCAGTTTAAACAATTTTGTCTTCATATTGATTTATATTTGTGTATATGCGAATCTATTAAAATTTACGCTAAAATGTGACAATTGTTATTAACGTAACAATTAGAGTTACTATAATTAACAGTATTTTAACGGCTAAGTTCCAGTCATGAGACAATTGATCTGTTTTTTTCGTTAATTCAGTAAAACCTCTATTTCGCATTTTTATTATTAGGCTTTCGTTTGTATTTTTGAAAATACAAGTGGTTAAACTTTAGGTAATTATTTTTCAATAAACTTTAAACTCCACACAACCTTGAAGATTTATAGAGTTACTCAATATATTCTAATTGCTATTTGTTGGTTTGCCTTCCAAAATGCACAAGCACAGGGGGAAAATCAAACACTTATTCTTTCGGGGGTTATTATTACCGGAAAAAAAGCCGAACCTGTACCAGGGGCACACGTGTATATCCCCAAAGCAGGCAGAGGTACTACCAGTACAGTCATTGGTAGCTTTGGGCTGTCGGTAGTGCCCGGCGATAGTGTAGCCATTACTTCGGTAGGTTTCAAACCTCATTATTATAGGGTACCCTATGACAAAACAGATAATATGTCGGTGGTGATAGAGTTGACTGAAGATGTACAAATGCTTGACGTAGTAGAGGTGTTTCCTTATCCTACTGAAGAGATATTCAAAGAAAGGCTATTAGCGCTTGAGTTGCCCGACGAAGAAGTAATGCAAACGCTTAGGAAAAACTTAAGCCAACAAATATTGACCAAAATGGCCATTAATATGGGGATGGATGCTGGTGCCAACCATAAATATTACACCAATCAGTATGCAGTAAATATGGGTAATCGTTTTATGGCTCCATCGTTGTCACTGCTCAATCCATTTGCCTGGGCACGCTTCTTTCAATCACTCAAAAGAAAGAAGAAGAAAAAGAAGTAAAATTCAATCCTGTTATATAAAAATTCACCAAAAAAGCCATTGAAAAATTTTCAATGGCTTTTTTGGTGAATGGTTGATTTGAGTGTTTGAATTATTTTTTAGCTAATCTTTGATCTTCGGCAGTAGTGGTGCGAGTCACTTTCTTTTTTACCTTTTGTGTAGCAGTAGTCTTTATTGGAGCACGATCGCAATTGGCCATACAAAAAACGCCTAGCGCAATCACCATCATCCACACAGAAAAGTAAGCCCACATTTTGCCCACACTTGTGGGTGATTTACCTTCTACCTCAGTTTTTTCAATTATAGTATCAATCATTGTTTTTAATCAATATTTGCCTAATGTTTTTCTAAATACCTTTGTTATTGTATTTACTATAAAAAGGCAGACAAGTTTTTTTTGTAACGCTATTTTTTGTGGTTTTTCTTAAATTGGTAATTTTACCTACTGGGCTCAACTCACCTTATAAAACAAAAAACCTCCCTTAAACAAGAGAGGTTTTTGCACACACATTTACAACAAGTTTTAATACTACCGTTAAAGTACGAATACCTTAACTAAACATATAAAGCAATGTGGTTGTAAAGTGTACTCCATCTTTTTTAGTTTTTTTTTCTGTCAATAGTTTCATTATTATGAGTGTAGAAACAGACTTTTGTTATCAAATTGAGAGTTGTTCCCGTCAGAACACTTATTTTTTGAATACTTGTTTTGCTTCTTTCAGTATGTATATCAAATGATCAGGGTTATCGGGGTTAAGCTGCAAACGCCCTCTAAAGGTAACTTTACCTGAGTCAAAAGTCGTACGTTTTTGTTGCGTATATACCTCCATTACACTTTCGGGACCTGCACCTCCGCAAAAATAACAGCTTTTGAAGGGCAAGGCTGACAACACCCAAAACTTGCCTCCTCCGTCGTACATTTCAGTAGGAATTAGGTATCCGCTCACTGTAATCATCTTCTTATCAAGCGACAGAGTAGCCTTACTGAATTTAGGGTAAAGCATTTGGGCGTTGTATTGTGGGTCGTATTTTTTTACCCAGGTTATTTTCATCAGCGTACGCCAAATATCGCTATTGCTTACGTCTAGGTCAGACAGTTGTTCATAGGTAAAAAAAGCAATATTTGCCCCACTTGCCAGCACTAATCCCAATACGATAAGAAATTTTTTCATAGAAATCAAAGGTTTAGAGCTTGTTTAAAAAACAGGTTTTCACCACCAAAAAATACTTTGTTTTGTTACATTTCGACCGCATCATTTAGTATATAAAATAACCTTTCCGGGTTTTTAGTATTCAACACTAATTTGCCTTTTAGGCGAATACGCTTGCTGCTCAATCGTATACCTTTGGGGCTGTTTACTTCTACGATAGACTCAGGGCCGGCTCCTCCACAAAAAAAACATTGTTGAATAGGAAAAAATGAGAGCATAAAAAATGTTTGTTTTCTATCTTCTGTCAATGGATACATATACCCACTTATCTCCACTACTTGATTATGGTACTTTCTGTGCTTGGCGGTGAACTTAGGATAATAACCATACACCCCTTTGTGCTCATATTGAATATCAAAGAAGGCTTTCCAAATTCCAGCCTTCAACTTGGGTTTGAAGGCTTGCCATAGGGTGTCTTCTGGCAAGCGTTGACCTACGGTTCGGGCAGTATCAGTTAATTTAACCGTATCTATCACTGGTTTACCTGGCGGTTTACGTGTTTTTTCTACCTTACTTGCTACTTTCTTAGCAGGGGTGTATGCCGAAACTTCCTGGCTTACTGAAACACGGGTAAAATTGATAATAATGAGCACTACTACCAAAGAGATAGGTAAAATGTATAACCAATGCTTAGGGTTCATAACGGTTATTTACTTCTTCATAAATTGTTTAAACTACTGCATAATTTGCTGGTTTCTATCGCGTCTAAAGGCCAACGGAATAAACAAGCTCTAAGACTGAGACCAACCACAACTTTCATACATCAAGTATTTACCATTGCGGAAATGGATCAGCAAAATGTATTTGATCCCAGGCATTAGCGGTTTCTTCTGGTGTACACAAGCATTGGTTCAAGGCATCAACAATGGCTGTTTTATCCATGTCTTGACCAATAAAAACCATTTCATTTAAGCGATCACCAAAATCATCATCCCAGCGATCTTCTAAAAAATCCAGCGTTTCGGTATAATCTGGATATTGTAATCTTTCGTGTAAGGGAACACTTGCCCACCATACACCTGCCTTCTCTGCCCTTAACGAGGCACCCGCTTGTGACCAGTTTAGTGCGTCGTCAGGGCGCGACACCAACCAAAATAAGCCTTTACTGCGAATAATTGTAGTTGGAAACTCATTGGTAAGGTATGCCCAAAACCTTTCGGGGTGAAAAGGACGTTTGGCTTGAAACACAAAAGAACCAATTCCATACTCTTCGGTTTCGGGAGTATGTGTTTGTTGCAGTTCTTGTATCCACCCGGCAGACTGTGAGGTACTTTCAAAATCAAAGAGTTGGGTATCAAGTATGGTATTTAACTCCACTTTTCCGAAGGTACTTTCTATAATGCGGGCGGTAGGATTAAACTTCTGAATGATCGCCTTAAGTGCACCTAACTGTTCTTTAGTTACCAAATCAACTTTATTAAGGATAATCACATTGGCAAACTCAAGTTGGTCAGTCAGCAGGTTTACAATGGTACGGTTATCGGCTTGATCATCGTTCATTTCCCGGTCTAGTATAGTATCGCTAGAGCTAAAGTCTCTGGCAAAATTATAGGCATCTACTACCGTTACCAAAGTATCTAGCTGGCTCACATCTGAGAGATTTAGGGCAAGCTCTGGACTGTCGAAGAAAAAACTCTGGGCAACTGGTAGTGGCTCTGAGATTCCAGTACTTTCTATAAGTAAATAGTCAAAGCGGTTTTCTTGCGCTAATTTGCCTACCTCCTCAATCAAGTCCTCTCTAAGGGTACAACAAATGCAGCCATTACTCATTTCTACTAACTTTTCTTCGGTGCGCGAAAGTGTATTCCCTTCTTTTACCAAGCGAGCATCTACATTTACCTCACTCATGTCGTTTACTATCACTGCTACCTTCAAACCCTGCTTATTATGCAAAACGTGGTTCAAAAGGGTGGTTTTTCCTGCGCCTAAAAAACCGCTCAATACAGTTACTGGAAGTTTCTTCATATCTTTTGAATGCTAAAAAAATTATAAATGGGCTAAGTCAAGTACTTGGGTAAATAAAATGGTTATAAATTAACCTCGGTATCTAGCCTAAGTAATAACCGACATTCGTTTTTGTCGAGTGGAGGGCTTCGGTGCATGATGGCATTGGTAGCAATGTGGTCGTGTAATGCGCCTTTCAAAATTGCCACATCATACGTTTTGACGCTTAAAACCTTTGACAAGTCTTTGATTCGTTCGGCGTTTGAACTTGCTCCACAAAACCGAAGGCTTATGTTGTCATTATCAACCCACTGCGTACCAGCTCCCCAGTAGGTGCAAAGTAGGCGAAGCTCATTGGCATCGGTATGAAAAAGGCGACACATAGAAGTCTCTATTTTGGCAAAATAAAGTTTGATATGTGATTGCTGCACAAGTTGAGAAAACCGCCAGACTAATTGATATATATCTTCAATAAGTGCTTGATACCCTCTTATGTCAAGCACGCGAAACTGTTGCAGGTAGTCATTCAAAGTACGTTTGAGGCTATGCACTGGTAAAGTTTCCTGAATCAAAGGCACTTGGGTTTCTTTTTGGAGTAAATAAAGGAAGTTTTGTAACTCACTAGAGATCGTACGCTCCAGAATAGCCAGGTTTCGCTGGGGTGCTTGTATTTCAGCCAATGCGTCCCAGTTTTTTGCGTACAAAAAGTGGTCATTTGCCAGGTTTTTAGTAATCATTACAAGGATTTAAAATGCAACATTGTTGCAAATGTAGTAATATTGCATAAAATTTGGAATTAATTCATTAAATAAATTGAAATGATACAAGAAAAGCTTACCAAAATCGATGCTGACGAAATAGGAGATTTACATATAACAAACTCTTATGATACCCCTTTGCGCGAAGATGCTTTTTTGCTGGATGATAAAACCAAAATACGACTCATAGAAGAATACTTTGGGAAAATTATGCACACTTTAGGGCTGGATTTGAACGATGATAGCTTGAAAGGCACCCCTTATAGGGTAGCAAAAATGTATGTCAAAGAGATTTTTAAGGGTTTAGACCCTGATAATAGACCAGATTTGAAAGTATTTGAAAACAAGTATCAATATGGAGAAATGTTGGTAGAAAAGAATATCTCTCTGTACTCGTCTTGTGAGCACCATTTTTTACCCATCATAGGCAAAGCCCATGTAGGCTATATTGCCAACGATAAAGTGATAGGATTATCTAAAATAAACCGGATAGTAGATTATTTTGCCCGCCGCCCACAGGTGCAAGAACGCCTTTCCCGCCAAATATCTGAGGAGTTAAAACGTGTGCTTGATACAGAGGATGTGGCAATAGTGATAGAAAGCAAACATTTGTGTGTAGCATCGCGTGGCATTCAAGATACTGAAAGTAGCACGGTAACCGCTGAGTATGGGGGACAATTTAAAGACAAAGATGTACGTCAGGAGTTTTTAAGCTATGTTCATAGCAAGCTGGAATAGGAGGCTTACTTTCTTCTGTTAAAAATACTTTGGAAATTTGATGATTAATAACCAAAATTGCAGACTATTTGTAAACTTTAAACTTTTTAAAATGAAGATGAAATTTTTTAATTTAATATTGGTATTGAGTTTTAGTGTAGTACTGTTTTCGTGTGGAGGTGGCAACCAAGCAGCCACAGAAGAGCACCAGGCTATGGTCACCGAACACGAAACGATGGAGAAAGAACATGCCACTATGGAAAAAAGCCATGCAGACATGGAGAAGTTGCACACCCAAATGGTGGAAGATCACAAAAAAATGGCAGGAGATGAAGCTGATTCCAGCCACCAGGTAATGGAAGCCAAACATCAAAAAATGATTGATGAACACACAAAACTGATCGCCAACCACAAAACATTGGTTGATAAGCACAGCGAGCTGGTAAAAAAACATAAGTCTGGCGAAGCAGATAAGGCTACTATGGAGAAAGAACATAAGCAAATGCAAGCAGACCATGACAAAGCCAAAAAAGACCACGAAAAAATGGCAAACGAGCATGAGCAAATGAAAAAAGATCATGAGCAAATGAAAAACGAGCACGCTAATAAAGATAAAGAAGGCGACAAGAAAGAAGAAAAAAAGAGTGAGTAATAGGTAGCTTCTACAGCCTTAAGCTTTTAGCGACAAGCTTCAAGTTTGACGCTGCTCTGCAAGCAACTAACAAAT